>NZ_DDCG01000002.1:0-60688 GCF_002335235.1 Methylophaga sp. UBA2012
TCCGGGATCAGTTAACCACTACAATGGCAACTCGTCTCCCGTTATGGAAAAGATGTCAGATACCTCCTATGCAAAGAACTACCTGTACGAGGAGAGTTGATTGAGCAATTGATGGCACGGCAGGACATCCTTTCAATGGAAGGAGTGATGAAGCTTTCTAGTAAACTCTACACAGATTCTTCAACTGGGCATTTCAAGAGAGGAGCTGCATCAAGGACAAGCGGTGGATGTGTTAGCCGATATGTAAGTTTTCTCCAACAACTCGAATTAACGTACGACCTTTATATTCTGGACGATACCCAGTTACTTAAATTGTTACCTAGAGAATTTCAACGCTTTATAGATTAGATAAGTTGATATTTATTGTTGTGTTAAATTTAATACTCACTAAGTCAAGCGTGTTAGAGAGTATCAAGCGTCAGCTAACTTGATTCTATTAAGCAAACCCTAACCTAATTACAATAACACGCTTTGACCTGATTAATTTCGACTCATGACGAGCAACTATAATGTGATACGCCGCCGATATCACTCAGCTCTATCGGCATAAGCCGATAATATTTTTCCTCGATGTCTTTTGATTGTTCAGCGTAGGGTTGTGTCATTACTTCCTGTAACTCACGAAGAAGTGTGTATTCACCTTCGGCTGCTTGTTTATAAGCAGCAACGAGCTGCCACTCTCGCAGAATATATTTCGGATTGACCCGTTTCATTTGACTGGAAATTGCTTCACGGGAACGTGTAGGGTTGGTGTCGTTTTTGTCACTGATGCCTACAAGCGATTGCCACCTATCAAACCACGCTGACCAGTGTTTTTCAATGTCCTGAGCGTTTTGAGACGTGGAGTTAGTGCCATTTTCTGAAGAATTGAGTTCACCATAAAAGCTTTTTTTCAGTGACTCAATGTCGTCTGGCAACACTGAGAGCTCACGAAAGAAAATGGTGTAATCGACGGGTGTCAGAGTCATCAGGCTGATAAGTTCGCTGAACAATGCTTCGTTATAATCCTCAAGCCCGAGTTTAGCTGCCCACATTTTTTCTAATTGCGTTTGGATGATGTTAGCAAAACCGTGTTGAACCTCTTCAAGCTCTGAGAGGTAACGCTGATCGTCTTTAAGCAAAGGTTGTAAGGCTTTACAAAACATAGCGAAGTTACGCGCTGCTGCGGCGGGTTGGTTAAAGAATGAGAAATGACGTCCGCCACCAATCCATGGCTGGTATACAGGCTCAAATGTTTCACAGAAGCCAAAAGGACCGTAGTCGAGTGTAAAGCCGCCAACAGCGCAGTTATCACTGTTGAAATTGCCTTGGCAATAACCAACACGTATCCAGTTAGCGATAAGTGAGGTGAGGCGTTCACGAAACGCCTTGGCAAGTAAAATCACTTTGGTTTCGATATTCAGGTCGCAATCGATAACGTCAGCATATTCTCGATCGATGACGTGCAAAACGATCTTTTCCAGCTCTTCCATGGCGTTTTCGTGAGCATGATTCACAACGCGACGAGCAAATAGCTCGAGCTGACCCACTCGAATAAAGGAGGGGGCAACGCGCGTTGAGATGGCAACGGGTTCATTGATAATAATATCTGGTTCACTTGCTGTTGAACCCTCCGAATACCAGGGGCGTCTGACGCGTTCGGTGGTTGATGCATACAAACTTAATGAACGTGATGTGGGCACACCGAGTGCGTGCATGTGCTCTTGAGCAAGAAACTCTCTGATGCTGGATCGTAAAACAGCCCGACCATCTGCACCTCGGCAGTAAGGCGTTCGCCCGCCACCTTTTAACTGCATTTCCCAGCGTTGGCCTTTGATAACGGCTTCTAATACGGAAATCGCTCGACCATCACCGTAGCCGTTACCGGTCTGGAATGGGCATTGTTGAGTGTATTCCGTACCATAAATAGAGAGGGCGTAACCTGTCGCCCAACCGATTGGACGGATAGGCTCAGGAACATGAGTGAGATTGCCGGAGAACATCTGAAGGAAGTCTTGCGAGGTCGCCAGACTGTCAGCGAAACCGACTTCATCGAAAAAGGTTTTGCTGTGTGTGACGTAAACAGGATTCTCGATTGGCGTGGGTTTTACCGGAACATAATGTCCCGAGAAAACTTGTCTTGGATAGTGATCTTCGCCATTTACCGTTGCATCAGGATCACGGTTAAGCGAGTCCATGAGCGAATAGCTTGTCAGTTTTGCCAGGTCGTCGAGTGTCGAGACTTCTGAAGTCATATTTTTGAGGGCTTATTAATAGTGTCAGATGGTTTGATTTCACCAGTATGACTGGCTTAATCAAGCGAAGTTCTACGTTAACATTTAACTGAATTTACTCAAAACGCACTAAGCAGAACGAATCAGGGAGAAATGGAAGCAGTCGGGAAATTAAGAGTCAGCCAACTTGATTAGGCTGACCCTTATCTATAGTCAAAATGTCGATGAAGCAGTTACGCAGGATGAGATTGAAAGAGCAATTACTCTACTGTTTCGCTGTTAGTGCTTGTTGGACCCAGCCTTCAGCACCGTCATCTGTGGTGACAAAATAAAAGCCGTTTGCCTGTTCACCCATAAATACCAGACTGCTGGTTTTATCAACGAGCGAGACAGTCTCTGATGATTTGCTTGGATCTTTATAGACTTTCAGTTTGTTGATTTTAGCAACTAATACATCGCCTGCTTCAAGAGCGCCGCTGGTATCTTCTGACTCATTATTACCAAAACCCATCGTTTTGCCGAGAGAACTGACTTCTTTTGAACTGCTGCTGACATCGGAAACCGCATTTTTCAGATCACGAATACCATCCATGAAGTCTGCATGTACGACGGGTGTAATGGAAGTCAAAGTCATTGTAATTGCTAGAAGAAGTGCCTGTTTGAACATGGTTATATATCCTTATTGAGAATGATTATTTCTGTATTTTTCGGATAATAACTAATTTTGTAAAAAATCTCTTACATTTCTTAACAGTCCGGTTTGCAAGCCAATCACATTAACCCAATTTATTAAAAATCCAATAAGCCGGACGAATCAGTAAAAAATGAATAACTCTGTAAATCCAGGTTATCAATATATAGATCGGACTAAAAATGCCTAGGAATGGCAGATAAAGTAAAACAAAGCTCAGTCGATGCAGCAGATAACGGAGGGTGAATGGAAACCAGTGACGGTAATTGACTCTGAGTGGTGAGGTCCAGAGTTTGAGGTATAAGAACCAGGATGTTTTGTAGGCGACCAGGCCAATCACTAATGAAGCGATTAATGAAAGATGAACCCATGACGGGATAGCTGGGTGGATGCGATCATCCAGTTCTTTCGCTCGAGCCTCATTAGGCTGAAATAGCATGACGGATTTTGTTAAAACATGCAGTGGCATTAAGGCGAGTTCGAGGTTGCTGCTTTGTGGTTGGATGGCTTTTGTGGCAGAGCTGCTGTGATCAAAATGCAGGGCGGTACGTAATTTCCCTGATGAATCAATTTCTACCGGCACTGGCGATGAGGTGTTTTTGGGTGCAAAGGCATTATAAAAGTCACCAGCGGTATATGAATTTAAACTGCCAGCATCTTTTCGTTTTTGCCAGTCTTTAGCCAGTTGATCTAAGGTTTTTTTCGGTTTGTCTGAGCCCAGAATGATCAGACTGATATCTCTGTCAGCAGCGACTTTTTCCAAATCCGTTACAGCGATCTTTTCTTTACCTTGAATGATAAAGCCATCCTCTACCTTGGCTGAAATAACAAAGCTTTGCTGCCGCATTGTTTTGAGTGCATTCAGTAACTGATTTGTGCCGACTTTATCCACCGGTATTTTTGAGCCGTAGCTTTGTTTGGGCAGCGTCAGATCAGGATTATCAGCTAATTGAATTAAACGCATATTTGCCGAGGTAACCGGCCGTTGTAACTGCCACAATGCCGTTTTTAATGAAGACATATCGCTAATGTTGATACTGATATGGTTATCAATCAGATTGGTCGTTGCCGGGCTGGTGCTTAATGAATAGGTTTTGCCATGCCGTGATTTGAGTTTGATGGCAACTTCTGTGGGCAGTTTATTAAAGGCATCCAGAGAGTAGGGGAGATTGCTTTCAGAAAGTAATAAAGTAGCTTGTTTGTTGGCATCCACTGCATTTTCAGTGAATTGATGCACCGGCACGCTTTTGCCATCGGGTGTTCTTGCCATCCACTGGTTTTGGCTGTGATTGAAGCTAATTTCAGCGACACTACCTTCTGGGTAATGAGCTAATTCATCAGCAAAGCGGAAAGATGAGGCGTGATGTGTGTCCGGCGCATCCACTTTTTTGCCTAATTTGGCTAAACCAGAGATCAAACCTGCTTCGGCCTGAGGAACTGTAAAAATGAATAGGGCGGCCAGGGCTAGGAAAAGCCAGCTTATTTTAGTGGGGGAAGCGGTCATTCAGACGTCGTTCTCTTATGGTCCATCACATCGGAAAAAATGGTACAGCAAATTTGAGCTTAAAGGCAGAAATCAGCGTGTTTTCTGGAAGCAGTTAACAAAATTTATTAATCTGTTTTAACGATTAAATTAACAGGAAATAATCGTTGTATTAAATTATTACTTCTAAATTAAACTGTGGCTGAATTTCAGGGGCATGGCAAATGTGTGAGTCAGCGTCGGCCCTTCGCTCATATTGCCTATATAAGGGAATTGCCATGTTTAAGAAACTTTCTATACCTAAGGCCCTGCAGTTAGCATTCGGCGCATCAATAGCGATTATCATTGCTGTGGGCATTTATCCGCTATTCGCTATTCATGATCTGCAAAATAAATTTGTCTCTGTGGTGGATCGAAATGTCAGCTTATTAACCACGATTTCTGATTTACGTTATTACACGGTTACTTATCGTCGCTTTGCTTTAGATTATGGGTTGACCAATGATGCAGACGAGCACCAGAAGATATTGGTGACGATTGATTACAACAATCAGAAGATGTCTGAAGCTATGAAGCATATGCTTTCCTTAGCCGATACGCCTGTCATTCGCCAAAATATAGAAAGTTTTCAGCAGCAAATAGCTGACTATGTTGCCATGCAGAACAAGTATATCGAGCTTATTGATCAAGGCCGAATTGATGCTGCAAGACAAGAAATGCTGGGTCCGATGCTGGCGCCTTTTAATGCGATTGTTAAGTTGTTAAGTGATTTACAACATGACTTGCAGGCTGAAGCGATTGAGATCAAACAAAATGAGGCGGCACACATTCAGACATTGGTCATACAGAGTGCTGTGACAGGCATTATTTCTGTGGCCTTTGTGTTGCTGATGATCTTCTTCATCACCCGTAAAGTGACCGTGCCTCTCGATAAATTGATCCAACAAATGCAGGCGGTAGAGCAGGGAGACTTGAGCAAAAACTTAGTGCTCTCAGAGTTTGCTGAGGATGAGTTGGGATCGGCAGCTTATTATTTTGATCAAATGCAGCGTGGTCTGGCGCAGTTAGCTCAGGAAATCAACGACAGTGTGCAATCATTGGAAGTGACCAGTGAACAGTTAAATAATAGAGTGCAGGAAACGACGCTAAATCTGGCGACACAGCGTAACGAAATTTCTCAAATCGCCACAGCGACTGAGCAAATGCAGGTGGGATTTGAAGAGGTAGCGATACGTACCGTGGATGCTTCTCAGCAGAGCGAACAAGCCAGCCACGAAGCGCAGGAAAGTGGCGAGATGATTCAGCAGTCGATACAGCAGACGGAAGATATGGCGACGGCGTTAAGTAATACCTCTGAAGTGGTGACTAAATTACAACATGACAGTCACAATATCAGTGTTATTTCAGAAGTGATTAGCGGTATTACAGAGCAGACAAACTTACTTGCTTTAAATGCAGCTATTGAAGCTGCCAGAGCCGGTGAAGCGGGTAGAGGTTTTGCGGTGGTGGCTGATGAAGTGCGTAAATTGGCGACGAAAACCAAGTCATCTTTGGGGGAAATTGCCGATGTGATTGCTTCAATTCAGCGTAATGCGGCCCAAGCGGCGGATATGATGCAAAGCAGTCAGGAACAGATGCGTTCAGGCCTCAGCCAGATTCGTAATATGGGCAATTCTTTCGACAATATATTGCAGGTCTCCGACAGAATTGCCGGTATGAGTAGTCAGATTGCCACTGCCACGGAACAGCAAACTTCCGTTGTTAAAAATTTAACTGAGAGTGTTTCGACTATTTACCTAGCTTCTGATCGTATTGCTGACAGTGCGAAATCAACCGAACAAGCTTGTTTAGCTTTGGGTAATGAAAGTCAGCACTTAAGTCAGTTAGCCAGTCGCTTTAAACTAGCTTAGGTTTATCGTGCCGGGAAACAGTGAAAGAAAATAATATGTTGTAGAAATAAAAAAGCCTCGATACTTTGCAGTATCGAGGCTTTCATATTCTTATGGTACCCAGGGCCGGAATCGAACCGGCACGCCGGATTAGGGCGAGGGATTTTAAGTCCCTTGTGTCTACCAATTTCACCACCTGGGCAACAAGCCGCACATTATAACGAAGATTTTCGATTTGTTCACTACCCTTTTTACTATTTTGTTACAGATTTGGGTAATTGGTAGTGGGCTTCGATCATTTCACGGGTCAGAATACCGTAGATTCGTTCGATCATCGGGGCGTTCTGACGGCTGACATAAAGGGCTTCTACATGATGTTCGTTCAGGGCCTGATACGCTTCGAACAGACTGGTATGTAAGGAAATTTTGTGAACATCACGACGGGTACCAGGAATCTGCATTAAGTCGATTTCGCTGTTTTCGCCCATGTCTTTCACGCTGACCGCTCTTGCCAGATCGCTGGCGGGCATCATCACGACAGGAATACGATCACGGGTGATGATGATCCATTCAGGACTGTTTTTTAAGGTTTGCATCGCCATTTGAGCGTTGATCACTTGATTTAAGGTGACAAAATTACGCTGCATAGCTGCCCCGACACTGACTTTTCGTAATGCTTGTGAAATGGGGTCGTTTTGAAAATCGAGTCCGCGATAACGCAGAATGCTGACAAATAGAGCATCGAGCTTAAAGTAGTCATGAATAATCAGACTGGAGAAAACAATCGCCAACATCCCTGGCAGGATGATTTCCGGATTACCGGTTAATTCCAACATGGCCATCAAAGCAGCAAGTGGGGCTTTAAGTGTGGCCGACATCATCGCACACATACCGATAACCGCATAAAAGGTCATGGATGAGGCATATTCCGGCATGACTAAATTACCGATATAACCCAGAATCGCACCAGCACAAGCACCAACGACCATAGTAGGGCCGACCATGCCGGCGGGAATGCCAAAACCAACACAGGCAGAAGACAGCACCAATTTAAGAATCAGAATAATCACCAGGCTGCCAATCGCGATTTCATTAGCAGAAATACTGCCAATAATGCCGTAACCCATACCCATTACTTCGGGCACAGCCATGCCAAAAATACCCATCAAAATGCCAGCGTAGGTTGGACGTATCCAGGCTGGATGTTTACTGAATGTGCCAGAGAAAAATTGCAGACTTTTTAACGATAAAGTCGCTAAACCACCAATAATGATGCCGAGAAAAATAATGTAGGGCAGCTCCCATAACGATTGCATTTGGGTAGCGAGATTGACGAAAACGGTATCATCACCAAAGGTCAGACGGCAGACCACTGCGCCAGTGACGGCTGCCAGAATGACTGGAATAAAGCTGGCGATATGGTATTCCATCATGATGACTTCCATCGCGAAGATCACACCAGCAATGGGGGTATTAAACGAGGCAGCAATGGCGGCGGCAGAGCCGGAAGCAACCAGAATACGTACGCTGTTATTGGGCAGTTCTAAACCACTGGCAAGTAAACTGCCGCTGGCGGCACCCAGATGAACCCCCGGACCTTCGCGACCCACAGAATGGCCGGTGATAATGGCGATACTGGTGCCGATAAATTGGCGAACCGCATTTTGCCAGGGAAGCCGGCCTTCATAGGAAGACAGCCGTTCGATCACATGCAAAATACCGGTATTGCGTTGCTCTGCATCGAGCCCACGAAATAACAGACCAATCAATAAACCGCCGATAATCGGCATGGCAAGTAACCAGTACCACGGCAAAGAGTCATAACTATCGACTTCACCAGAAGGGAATAGCAGCATCTGACCAGAATCAATGGTCAGGCGTAACAGAATGATGGCCAGACTCGACAGTAAACCGGTGATGACCGCAAGCACATAAAGCTTTACGCCCAGTCGACCAAAGATAAAGTACTGTCGGAGTTTTTCCAGCATATTCCCTATATAACTTTGGAAAATCGCTGCCTTGCTTGTTGACTGTATTTATCAAACACCATGCAGATATTACGTATTAACAAGCGGCCAGCGGGTAAGACTTCTATAGAGTCCCATTTATACTGCAACAGGCCGTCTTGGGCAAATTGTTCTAGGTCGGCAATGGCATCTGCAAAATAGTCGTTGAAGTTGATCTGATAGGCTTTTTCAATGGCGGGTATGTTCAGGGCAAAATCACAGATAAGACGGGTGATGATATCGCGACGACATTTATCATCGTCATCCAGCTCTACACCGCGTAATACGGGCAATTTACCTGCTTTGATCGCTTCATCGTATTCCGGCAGTGTTTTCACATTTTGCACATAGGCATCACCGACTTTGCCGATAGAGGTCACACCAAAACCAATCAGATCACACTCTGCGCGGGTCGAGTAACCCTGGAAGTTGCGATAGAGCTGTTTGTTTTGTTGGGCCAGTGTGAGTTCATCACCAGGTTTGGCGAAGTGGTCCATACCTATATATACATAACCCGCCGCAGTGAGTTTATCGATGGTGCGATGCAGAATTTGTAACTTCACTTGTGGTGGCGGGATATCGGCTGTGGCGATCTGGCGTTGTGTTTTAAATAGGTCTGGCATGTGTGCGTAATTAAACACAGATAAACGATCCGGGCTGGCAGCAATCACTTTGTCTAAGGTGTCGCTGAAGCTTTCCACGGTTTGATGCGGCAGGCCATAGATCAAGTCCAGGCTGATGCTACGAAAACCTTCACGACGTGCGGCGTCTAAAATCGAGAATGTTTGTTGTTCTGTTTGAATCCGGTTCACGGCTTTCTGCACTTTAGGATTGAAGTCCTGCAAACCCAGGCTGATGCGGTTAAACCCCAGTTCTCTTAACAGTTTGATGGTGGCGTCATCCGCTTCGCGGGGATCAATTTCAATCGAAAACTCGCCTTTGTCATCATCCGCCAAGGTAAAATATTTTCGTGTCTGCGCCATCAGTTCACGCATTTGTTGATGCGTTAAAAACGTCGGTGTGCCGCCGCCCCAGTGTAATTGTTCTACTACACGGTTTGTATCAAACAATTCTGCCTGCATGCGAATTTCTTCATAGAGATTTTTCAGGTAAGGCTGAGCATGCTGGCGGTTTTTGGTGATGATTTTATTGCAGGCACAATAGAAACAAACCGTATCGCAAAACGGCACGTGGAAATATAAAGAGAGTGGGCCACCACGCTGATTTGATAAGGCAATATGCTGAGCATAAGTGTCGGCAGTAAAACCATGATGAAATTCGACCGCTGTCGGGTAAGAGGTATAACGCGGGCCAGCTTTGTCGTAACGGCGGATTAATTCGGCATTAAATTCAATCGCATCAGTCATGGTTTTGTTCCTAAATAATGTGTGCAAAGTATAACCAGCGAGGATTTGTGCTGTTTTAATATCCGAACAGATCTTGACCTGGATCAAAGCTGGCGCTGGCTACGGACTGATGAGTGGAGAAAAAGAATCGCTTTGCCTATATAAATCATCGATTTTGGTGGTTTGGAAAAGCCGTTATCTACGGTATTATTAGCCTCTTTTTTAGCATCTCCGGCAATCATCTATGAAAGTATTAGTCATCGGTAGCGGTGGGCGCGAACATGCGCTTGCCTGGAAACTGAATCAATCTCCAAAATGTTCTCAAGTCTTTGTCGCACCCGGTAATCCCGGTACGGCCACTGAAACGAATATCAGCAATGTGGATATCAAAGTCGAAGATATCGCCGGGCTGGTGAAATTTGCTCAGGACAATGCGATTGATCTCACCGTGGTCGGGCCGGAAGTGCCATTAACCATGGGCGTTGTCGATGCGTTTGAAGCAGCGGGTTTACGTTGTTTTGGTCCATCAAAAGCGGCGGCACAATTAGAAGCCTCAAAGAGTTTCACCAAAGACTTTTTGGCTCGTCATCAAATTCCAACCGCGGCTTATCAAGTATTTACTCAGGTTGATGAAGCCAAAGCCTACATTCAAGAGCAGGGCGCACCCATTGTGGTGAAAGCCGATGGTTTAGCTGCGGGTAAAGGCGTGATTGTGGCGATGACCGAAGCCGAAGCCATTGCTGCGGTAGAAGATATGCTGTCTGGTAATGCCTTTGGCGACGCCGGTAGCCGCGTGGTCATTGAAGAATTTATGACCGGCGAAGAAGCCAGCTTTATCGTGATGGTCGATGGCGAACATATTCTGCCACTCGCGACCTCACAAGATCATAAAGCACGTGATGATGGTGATAAAGGCCCGAACACAGGTGGTATGGGTGCATATTCTCCAGCTCCGGTGGTCACCGATGAAGTGTTTACACGCATTATGGCCGAAGTGATTGAGCCTACTGTGAAAGGCATGGCGGCTGATGGTCGTCCTTACACCGGCTTTTTGTATGCCGGTTTGATGATTGATCAAGCCGGTGCGCCGCGTGTGGTTGAATATAACTGCCGTTTTGGTGATCCCGAAACCCAGCCTATTTTGATGCGTTTGCAATCTGACCTTATCACCTTATGTGAAGCAGCTTTAGATAAACGCTTGAATGAAGTCGAAGCTGAATGGGATCCTCGTGCAGCTATCGGTGTGGTAATGGCCGCAGGTGGTTATCCCGATAGTTATCGTAAAGGTGACGTGATTACGGGCATTGCTGACGCTGAGAAAAACGGCAGCAAAGTGTTCCATGCTGGCACTGCAAGTCAAGGTGATGATGTGGTTACGGCTGGCGGTCGTGTTTTATGTGTGACCGCACTGGGTAATACCGTGGCAGAAGCGCAAAAGTCGGCTTATCAGGCATTGGATCACATTAAGTGGAAAGATGCGTATTTCCGTACCGATATAGCCTACCGCGCTGTGGCACGTGAGCAGGGCTAAATTGACGGCTTAAGAAGGTAAAAAAAGGGGTTACTGGTTAACCCCTTTTTATTGAGTGACATTAGGGTATTCAATCAGTGTGGTCTGAATAGAGGCGAGAACATGACAAATACTTGGCGATTACGAGAAGCGGTAAAAACCCTGAATGCCGGTGGCGTTATCGGCTACCCGACAGAGGCGGTGTTTGGTGTGGGCTGCGATCCTTGGGATGAAGAAGCATTATTGCGTTTATTAGAGCTGAAACAACGTCCCTGGCATAAAGGGCTTATCCTTATCGCATCAGACTTTAATCAGTTACAAGATTTTATTAAACCCGTTGATGCCAAAGTGTTAGCCGAACTGAATAAAACCTGGCCCGGCCCTGTAACGTGGTTACTGCCAGTGCGTGAAGAAGTCCCGATGTTGTTAACGGGCTTACACGACACCATTGCCGTGCGAGTGACGGCGCACCCACAAACCCGTGCTTTATGTGAAGCCTTTGGTGGCGCGATTGTCTCAACCAGTGCCAACCTCAATGGCTTACGACCAGCGATGAATGTGCATCAGGTTCGCTGGCAATTGCCTGAGCTGGATTATGTGTTAGCGGGTAGTTTGGGCGGCGCCAAAAAACCAAGCCAAATCAGAGATGCACAAACAGGAGAAATTTTACGATGAGTACACCGGACATTGATGCCGTTCGTGAATACCTACTTCGTCTACAAGAAAGTATTTGCAACGAACTTGAATTAATAGATGGTAAAGCATCGTTTGAAATTGATGACTGGAAACGTGAAACTGGCGGTGGTGGTCGTACTCGAGTTTTAACCAATGGCGCCGTCTTTGAACAAGGTGGTGTTAATTTTTCTGAAGTCAGTGGAGATGATTTACCGGCTTCGGCAACGGCCAGCCGTCCTGAGTTAGCGGGTCGAAGTTTTCGCGCGATGGGTGTGTCACTCGTTATCCATCCTCATAATCCGTACGTACCAACATCACACGCCAATGTCCGCTTTTTTATTGCAGAAAAAGACGGTGAAGATCCTATCTGGTGGTTTGGTGGTGGCTATGACTTAACGCCTTATTACGGCAATGAAGAAGATGTGATTCATTGGCATACCACCGCTAAAGCCGCGTGTGATCCTTTTGGTGAGGATGTGTATCCACGCTTTAAAAAGTGGTGTGATGAGTATTTTTACCTAAAACATCGTGATGAGTGCCGTGGCGTCGGTGGTTTGTTTTTTGATGATCTGAATGAATGGGGCTTTGATCGCTGTTTTGCCTTTATGCAATCGGTTGGCGACAGTTATATCAAGGCTTATGCACCGATTGTGCAGAAACGTAAGGACACCGAGTTTGGTGAACGCGAACGCGACTTTCAGTTATACCGTCGTGGACGTTATGTCGAGTTTAATCTGGTGTATGACCGTGGCACATTGTTTGGATTACAGTCGGGAGGCCGCACCGAATCGATTTTGATGTCGCTACCTCCACTGGTGAAATGGCGTTATCACTGGATTCCGGAAGCCGGATCAGCAGAAGCCCGTTTATACACGGACTTTCTGCCGCCACGCGACTGGATTTAAGACTCGCCGGATAAGGCGGCGAGTTGATCCGCCTGATATTCGTTGATCAGGGGTTCAATAACCTGTTCCAGCTCACCTTCCATGATCTCAACCAGTTTGTATAAGGTCAGATTGATACGGTGATCAGTAACACGTCCCTGAGGATAGTTATAGGTACGGATACGTTCGCTTCGGTCACCTGAACCCACCAGTGATTTACGTGTTTGAGCTTCTTCGGCCGCTTGTTTTTCTACCTGCGCAGCCATGATGCGCGCTTGTAAAACGGACATCGCTTTTGCACGATTTTTATGTTGCGAACGCTCTTCCTGACATTCGACGACGATACCGGTTGGAATGTGAGTAATACGCACCGCAGAATCTGTGGTGTTAACGTGCTGACCACCGGCGCCTTGAGAGCGGTAGGTATCGACTTTTAAATCGGCCGGGTTGATATCGACTTCATCAATTTCATCCGCTTCCGGCAGAATAGCCACTGTACAGGCCGAGGTATGAATACGGCCTTGTGATTCCGTTTCCGGAACCCGTTGAACACGGTGAGCACCTGATTCGAACTTCAGACGTGAATATGCACCTTCACCAACAATGCGACAGATGACTTCTTTATAACCGCCATGTTCACCTTCCTGCGCATTGATCACTTCGACTTTCCAGCGACGAGACTCAGCATATTTAGTGTACATACGGAATAAATCGCCAGAGAAAATCGCTGCTTCATCACCACCGGTTCCGGCACGAATTTCCAGGTAAATATTGCGTTGATCATTAGGATCTTTAGGCAGTAATAACTTTTGCAGGGTTAATTCGAGCTCTTCGATTTTTTCTTCTGCAGCATTAATTTCTTCTTTTGCCATTTCACGCATGTCAGCATCATCTTCATTCAGCATCAGCTTGGCATCTTCTAATGCGCTGATTGTGCGGCGATATGCGTTGAAATTGCTGACAACAGGCTCTAATTGAGCATATTCCTGCGACAGTGATCGGAATTTATTCTGATCGGCCATGGTGTCAGGATCAGCGAGCAGACCACTAATTTCTTCATGACGATCAACGAGTGATTCTAATTTATGTTTGATCGAATCTTTCACTTGGGATCCTTGATATTAAACAGACGCCGCGCTGCGGTGAGTAAATGGCCTTCTTCATCAAATCCGGATTGACGGAGCTGGCGACTCGGTTCATGCAGTAAACGGTTGGTCAATGTACGTGCGAGCTCAGTCATAGCCTGTTCGGCAGGCATGCCTTGCTCAAATTGTTTTATTGCTCTTTCCAGTGAATGCTTACTTATCTCTTCAGCATTGTCACGTATGGCTCTAATTACAGGGACGGCATCTTGGGTTCTGAGCCAGGCCTGAAAATGATCCACTTGTGTATCGATAATTTCTTCAGCCTGTAAGGCCGCATCACGACGAGATTGTAAGTTCTCTTCGATGATTTCTTTCAGATCATCAACACAATAAAGGTATATATCATCCAATAATCCGACTTCGGCTTCAATATCGCGTGGTACGGCGATATCGACCATGAAAATTGGTTTACGTTTACGGATTTTTAAGGCTCTTTCAACAGCACCTTTACCGAGAATTGGCAGTTGGCTGGCGGTTGAGCTGACCACAATATCGGCTTCGGCCAAATGTGCCGGCAGTTCACTCAGACTAATGGCATAACCATCTACTTGAGTGGCGAGATTATGTGCCCGTTCAATCGTGCGGTTGGCAATGATGATACGTTTAATACCATTGTCATAGAGATGGCGTGCGACCAGTTCAATGGTCTCGCCTGCACCTATTAATAAGGCGGTGGAGTCAGCCAGCTCGCTAAAAATTTGTTTCGCCAGACTGACGGCAGCAAAAGCTACCGAAACAGGACTGTTTCCAATCGCGGTATCCGTACGGACTTGTTTGGCAACTGCAAATGCGTGTTGAAACAAACGGCCTAGTGATTTTCCAAGGGTATTAGCATTAAGTGATTGGCTATAAGCATCTTTTAGCTGACCCAGAATCTGGGGTTCGCCCAGCACCATAGAATCCAGACCACAGGCCACGCGCATCAGATGACGAATGGCGTCGGCATGCTGGTAGTGATACAGATAAGGAGTGATGGTGCCATCTTCCTGTTGATGATACTGATGCAACCAAGCGAGGATATGGTTGTCAGACTCTGCATCAACACAACAATAGATTTCAGTACGATTGCATGTCGACAAGATAACGACTTCAAGTATGGAATCATCTTCATGTAAAGTGGATAAAGCTGCTGGAAGCATGCTCGCATCAAACGCAAATAGCTCACGGATATGAACCGGAGCAGTGTTGTGGTTGATGCCATAGGTGACAAGATGCATATTAAGAAAAAGTCGTTATTAAATGCTGTTAAACTTTACAGCCATTATTACAATCGTCTGTTATTAGTGAAAACAATTCGCCATTCTATCAAAATCAAACGTTCAGGTCGTTTTAATATGGATTCAACGAAATCATTCATGATGAATGTAGGGCAACATACTAAATATTTTGCTCTGATCGGACTTACCTCACTCATTACTGCCTGTGCTGCAACCCCCGCACAGCAAAGTAAAGCCACAGTTGATGAGGCGCAAAAAGTCGTCAAAGCTGCACCGGAAGTGAAAGAGGAAAAAAAGCCCGAAGTCACTATGCCAATGTCACCTGAACTGATGTACTACATCCTTACTGCGGAAGTGGCGGGTCAGCGTGGTGAAGTCGGAGCCGCCGTTGAACTTTACGAGCGAGCTGCGGATATGGTCAAGTCGCCTAAACTGGCTGGCCGAAGTGCTCAGGTGGCGACACTTTCCCGAAACGAAGAAAAAATTAATCATGCTCTGGATCGCTGGTTAGAAGTGGATCCTAATAATGCCGATGTCTATATGATGCGCGCGCCATTTTTGATGATGGAGAAAGACTATGACGGCGCAGTTCAGGCCATTAATAAAGCACTGTCTCTAGCGCCAGAAAATCAAAAACTGTACTTAGCCAGAGCGACAGAAAATCTGGCTGAAGTGGCGTCTCCGGAAGAAGCGCTCGCCACACTGAAGAAATTAGATCTGTATAAGCAAGGCCATCCTGATGCGCATTATGCGTATGCTCGCTTAGCGTTCTTCTATCAGCAATACCCAGAAACACTGGCTGAAATTGATCCTTTATTAAAAGCCGATCCTGAGAATGAAAGTTATCTCGTTTTGAAAGCCGATACCTTACAGCGATTGGGTAAAACCAAAGAAGGTGTGAAACTGCTAGCCAAACCTGCAGCAAAAGATGATGCCAGTGATGAACTGCGTTTTACCTATGGCAAATTATTAGGTGATGACGGCCAACTGGACAAAGCACGCACTATTTTTGAATCCATTCAAGCGGATAATCCAGAAAATCGGGATGTGCTTTTCGCGCTTGGCTTGTTAGCGCTGGAAGAAAAAGATGGCGAAAAAGCCAAATCGTATTTCAGTGATTTATTAAGACTGGGCGATCCTACCAATCAGGCTGCGTATTTTATGGGGATTGCTGAAGAGTTGAATGCCAATGTCGATGCCGCGCTGGTTTGGTTTGCCTCAGTACCGGTGCAAAGCAGTCGTTTTGATTTAGCGCAGACGCATTACATTAATTTATTGCTGGGTCGCGATGACATCGATAAAGCCCGTGAACATCTGGCACAGTTGAGACAGCAATTACCTAATAAAGCCCTGCAGTATTACTTATTCGAAGCCAGCTTGTTACGCGACCACGGTATGAAACAAGAGGCTTTTGACTTATTAACAAAAGCCATCAAGCATTACCCAAAAAATGAAGATGCGCTTTATAGCAGAGCGATGATTGCTGAGTCGATGGATAGGCTAGATGTGCTGGAAGCGGATTTAAGACAGATTCTGGCCAATGATCCTAATAATTCTCAGGCATTAAATGCACTGGGTTATACATTGACGGATCGTACTGATCGTCATCAGGAAGCATTAAAGCTGATTCAACGTGCTCTAGAACTTAAGCCAGGTGACCCTTTCTACCTCGACAGTCTGGGTTGGGTTTATTATCGCCTGGGTGACTTAGAAAAAGCGGAAAAATACCTGCGGGAAGCGACGGAAGCCAATCCTGATTCGGAGTTCATTGCCCATTTAGGTGAAGTGCTGTGGCAGCGCGGCAAAAAACAAGAAGCGAAAAAAATCTGGGATAAAGGTCTGTTGCAAGATCCTGACAATACCTTGTTAATTGAAACCATGCGCAGGTTTGGCCTATGAGGTTAGTCTGGCTGGCAGCACTGAGTCTGTTGCTGACCGCCTGTGCGCCTTTATGGCAAGCAAAAACGACTGAGTCGCCAGAGCAAAAATGGCAACAGCAGCAGCAAGAAATAGCGTCACTGAAAGACTGGCGGTTTCGAGGTCGTACGGCGATCACCCAAGGTCGTGAAGGCTGGAACGCGGGAATCACTTGGCAACAACAAGGTGATGGTTTTGATATCAAATTATCAGGCCCTTTTTCCCAAGGTGGGGCTGAGTTAATGGGTGATGCACAACAAGTTACCTTAACGCTGGATAATGGTGAGCAATATTCGGCGCAGACCCCCGAGCAACTTTTAGCCAAAACTTTAGGCTGGCTTTTACCGGTGAGTGCATTACGTGATTGGGTGAGAGGCGTGCCTTATAAAGACGCTGCAGTAGATAAGTATCAACTGGATGAAAATGGGCGTCTGAAAACCTTAGAACAAGCCGGTTGGCAGGTGGAATACCTGCGCTATGTGCCATTTAATGGCTTGGTGGTACCCGCTAAAATTTTTATCAAACACCCTGATTTGAATATTAGATTAGTGATTGCAGATTGGAGTCGAGCTGAGTGAAAGCATGGCCAGCGCCGGCAAAATTAAATTTATTTTTGCATATCACCGGACGGCGGGAAGACGGCTATCACAACCTTCAGACCGCATTTCAGTTTCTGGATTTTGGCGATAGTCTGTTTTTTGATACCAATAACTCAGGCAAAATCGATCTACAAACTGAATTTGCAGGTGTGCCCAGCGAAGATAATCTGATTGTTAAAGCGGCAACATTATTAAAACCCTTTACTGAAACACATCATGGGGTGGATATTTCCGTCACAAAACGCTTACCCATGGGGGGCGGTTTAGGAGGCGGCAGTTCAAATGCCGCTACAACATTAGTCGCGTTGAATAAGCTATGGCAATGTGGTTTGTCACAGCAAAAATTAGCGCAAATCGGACTCAGTTTGGGGGCAGATGTGCCGATTTTTATCGCTGGTCACGCTGCCTGGGCAGAAGGCGTCGGCGAAGACTTAACGCCAATATCCCCGATAGAACCTTGGTTTGCGGTGATTTGTCCTGATTGTCATGTGTCTACTGCAGAAATATTTTCATCGGTTGAATTGACACGAGACTGCGAACCTATCACAATACCGCGCTTCCTTTCTGGGGAAGGCAGAAACGTCTGCGAAGCGGTAGTGATAAAACACTATCCGGCAGTTGCAAATGCACTGGAATGGTTGGCACAATACGCGCCTCCGAGAATGACTGGTACAGGAGCATGTGTTTTCGCTGATTTTCAAAGTCAGCAACAAGCACAAGACGTAATAGATAAACTGCCTTCACACTGGCAGGGTTTTGTGGCAAAAGGCTGTAATCAGTCGCCACTCACTGCAAGAGCACTGGCAGAAAAATAAGCCAGATGTGACTGCAAGATGATAGAATGAGTTTTGTCAGTTGGGGTATCGCCAAGCGGTAAGGCACTGGGTTTTGATCCCAGCATTCCCAGGTTCGAATCCTGGTACCCCAGCCACTCTTTTGTTTTTTTGATAGAAAACTCGGCGCCTCTACCGTGACACAAAACCGACTTCTCCAGTTACAACAACGAACAGCCGACAGCCGTATGATGGTATTCACTGGTAATGCCAATCGTAAGCTGGCTCAAAGCATCGCCAATTTCCTCAATATTTCCCTTGGCAAAGCCACGGTGGAAAAATTCAGTGACGGCGAAATCATGGTTGAAATCCTTGATAACGTACGTGGTAAAGACGTCTTTATCGTTCAACCTACCTGCATGCCAACCAATGATCACCTGATGGAATTGATGGTGATGACCGATGCCATCCGTCGTGCATCAGCAAAGCGTATTACGCTGGTTGTGCCTTATTTTGGTTATTCACGACAAGATCGTCGTCCTCGTTCAGCGCGTGTAGCGATTACCGCGAAAGTCGTAGCGAATATGCTGACTGGCGTTGGCGCAGACCGCGTTTTAACCGTCGATTTACATGCTGATCAAATCCAGGGCTTTTTTGATTGTCCTGTTGATAATGTTTATGCCTCACCGGTGTTACTGGGTGATATCTGGAAGCATAAATACGAAGACCTAGTGGTCGTCTCGCCTGATGTGGGTGGTGTAGTCAGAGCGCGTGCCTTAGCGAAACATCTCGGTGTTGAATTAGCCATTATCGATAAACGTCGTCCCCGCGCTAATGAAGCCAAAGTGATGAATATCATTGGTGATGTGGATGGTCGCGTGTGTGTGTTGATTGATGACATGGTGGATACTGCCGGTACATTATGTGCGGCCTCTGCTGCACTAAAAGAACATGGCGCTACCCGTGTGGTCGCCTACACAACACATCCGGTTTTATCGGGCCCAGCTATAAAAAATATCAGCAACTCAGTACTGGATGAACTAGTGGTAACCGATACCATTCCATTGCAGCCGCATGCGCAGGAATGTGAAAAAATTCGCGTGTTAAGCATTGCTGAAATGCTGGCAGAAGCGATGTACAGAATTAGCAACGAGGAGTCAGTCAGCTCCTTGTATATGGATTAGTTAGCTACGGCTGACTTTTACGTGCCGAACCTGGTCGCGGGGGAGGCTTACGCCGCTTAAAAAGCGGCATTTTTGATGGGCAAAAGTCCATTGTTTTTGGAGAAAAAAATGGAAAACTTATTTGAAGTACAAGCTGAAGCGCGTACTGATGAGGGGAAAGGTGCGAGCCGCCGCCTTCGTCATGCGGGTAAAGTACCAGCTGTTGTTTATGGCGCTGAAAAAGAGCCAGTTTCGATCGCTTTAGATCACAACCAATTCATTCGTCATTTAGCTGAAGAAGCATTTTATGCTCACATTCTGACGCTGAACATTGGCAAGAAAAAAGAGCAAGTTGTATTAAAAGACTTGCAACGTCATCCTGCCAATGACAACAAAATCATTCACGCTGACTTCCTGCGTGTTGATGCAAAACATGAAATGACAATGACTGTTCCTCTTCACTTCATCGGCGAAGAAAAAGCCGTAGGTGTGAAAGCCGGTGGTGTGGTTTCTCACGTGATGACTGAGGTTGAAATTGCTTGTTTACCAGCTGATCTGCCAGAGTTCATTGAGGTAGATATCAGCAAGCTGGAATTAGATCACGCTATTCACTTATCAGAACTTGTTCTGCCTAAAGGCGTTAGCTTACCTGCACTGTCACACGGTCAGGAAGAGCACCTTGAAGAAGGCGAACGTTCTGCTTATGACCAAGCAGTGGTCAATATTCATATGCCTCGCGTACATTCAGTGGATGATGAAGCTGAAGACGCAGAGGGTGATGAAGAAGCAACTGAAGAGTAATCTTTAGATGGGGAGCTGGATCATTGCCGGTTTAGGTAATCCCGGCTCCCAGTATGAAGGAACCCGGCATAATGTCGGGTTCTGGCTTTTGGACCAGCTGGCTCGTGAGCTCGGGGTGAACTTCACTGTTCAAAACCGATATCACGGGGAGCTGGTTCAATGCTCTCTGGATGGTCATAAAGTTTTTTTGCTCAAACCACTGACTTTTATGAACAGAAGCGGTCAGTCTGTTGCCCCGTTAGCGAATTTTTTCAAAATTCCGTTAGAGAATATTCTCGTTATTCATGATGAATTAGATTTGTCTCCCGGAACCGTTAAACTGAAACGCGATGGCGGTCATGGTGGGCATAATGGACTCAGGGATATTATTGCTCAGACGGGTGGCAAGCAATTTCTGCGCTGTCGTTTGGGAATAGGACATCCTGGTCATAGCAAGCTGGTTTCTGATTATGTTCTCAGTAAACCGTCACCGACCGATCGCCAACAGATCGAGCAAGCCATCGATAATGTTTTACGTATTTTGCCAGAGGTGTTATCCGGAAATATGGATAAGGCTATGAACTGGCTACATTCACAATAGGATTTCTCATGGGATTTAAGTGCGGTATCGTCGGTTTACCTAATGTTGGCAAATCAACCTTGTTTAATGCATTGACTGAAGCCGGTATCGATGCGCAGAACTATCCTTTTTGTACTATTGAGCCTAATGTCGGCATCGTTCCCGTACCTGATCCACGTATGGATAAACTGGCAGCTATAGTAAATCCAGAACGCGTTTTACCTACCACGATGGAATTTGTCGATATCGCTGGCCTGGTGGCGGGTGCCTCAAAAGGTGAGGGTCTGGGCAATAAATTTCTGGCCAATATTCGCGAGACAGATGCGATTGCACACGTAGTACGTTGTTTTGAAGATGACAATATCGTGCATGTCGCCGGTAAAGTGTCACCTTTGGATGATATTGAAGTGATTAATACCGAGTTAGCGCTTGCGGACTTGGAAAGTGTTGAAAAAGCCATCACCAAAACGACTCGTGATGCCAAAAGTGGTGACAAAACGGCTAAAGCCAGATTAGAGCTACTCACGCAAATGCGTGATGAACTGGATAGTGGCAAACCTGTTCGTGCCATGGGCTTTGATAAAGAACAACTGGCTTTGATTCGTGACTTACATCTGCTGACGATCAAACCCACCATGTATATTGCCAATGTCTCTGAAGATGGTTTTGAGAATAACGCTGCTTTAGATGCCGTTAAACAATTCGCTGAGCAAGAAAATGCTAATGTTGTCGCGATTTGTGCGGCGATTGAATCAGAAATCGCAGGCTTGGAAGACGATGAAAAAGTCGAATTTCTAAGTGAAATCGGGCAAGACGAGCCGGGTTTGAATCGTGTTATCCGTGCCGGTTATGAATTGCTTGGTTTACATACTTATTTTACAGCCGGTGTAAAAGAAGTGCGGGCATGGACGGTGAAAGTAGGCGCGACAGCACCGGAAGGCGCTGGTGTTATTCACACTGACTTTCAGAAAGGGTTTATCCGCGCAGAAGTCATCAGCTACGATGATTTTGTTCAATACAATGGTGAGCAAGGCGCGAAAGATGCCGGTAAGTGGCGTCTGGAAGGCAAAGAATATGTCATCAAAGATGGCGATGTCATGCATTTCCGCTTCAACGTCTAGCATTCTGGGATATGATGTCGTGAGTTCTTATTTCTTTCTGACATAGGCAAGCTATGAAGACGGCATCATTCTCCTTTTACTTCTTATCGTTAGCTATCGGTTATACACCACTGGTCAATGCCGATGATAAGTTAAATCAATGCTTGCTCACTCAACTGGCGACAGCAGATGACACCATGTCAGTCGGGGATATTAAACAATTATGTGACTCCTCAATCACCCAGAACACTATTGAGGAAGCCTCCCCCAATCCTGAGCCTGTTGACGTTAAAGTAACCAGTACGGGTTTAGAGACAGAAGACAAGTCGGCCATTACCCGACGCTTATTTCTGGAAAAGAAAGAAGCCAAAAACCCGTTTGTATTATTACCGCATAAACCGAATTACATTATCTTAAGTAATAATATGTCTGCTCCGAATGAAGCGCCATTTGAAGCAGCTTATCCGAATGACAATATTCATTTGCAGCCGTGGGAAACCAAGTTCCAAATCAGCCTGAAGCTGCCAGTGGCTTACGATCTCTTCAATGGTCGGGCTGATGCCTATGTAGCTTATACCAACCGGTCATTTTGGCAGCAGTTTAATAAACACAGTTCTTCGCCTTTCCGTGAGTCTGATCATGAACCGGAAGCCTGGTTATCATTCAAAAACGATTATGAATTGTTTGGTATAAAAAATTCACTTATTCGTACAGGTATTGTCCACCAGTCAAATGGTCAGGCAGGTGAGTTATCACGTAGCTGGAACCGGGTTTATGCGGACTTCGTGTTTGAGCACAATGATTGGTACTACTCATTTAAACCATGGTGGCGAATCCCTGATAGCAGCAGCGATGACGATAATCCGGATATCGAAGAATATATGGGTAACTTTGAATTCGGCGCTGTCTATAAAATGGATAATCACAGCTTCGATATTCTGCTGCGGAATAACCTGAATTTTGATGATAACTATGGCGCTGTTCAGTTAGGCTGGAGCTTCCCGCTGACAGACCGTGTGAAAGGTTATGTTCAATGGTTTAATGGCTATGGAGAAAGCCTGATTGACTATGATGCTCATTCCAATAGTATCGGCTTTGGTATCCAGTTGAGTGACTGGTTATAAATATGATTATTTCACTTGAAACTTAAGCATTTATATCGTATTATTTCGCGCTTCGTGTGGCTATGTAGCTCAGTTGGTTAGAGCACATCACTCATAATGATGGGGTCGGTGGTTCGAATCCACCCATAGCCACCAACAGATTCAAAAGCCGGAGTTTCTACTCCGGCTTTTTTTTCGCCTGTGAATTTGTATAGTGATGAAATCAACGTATACATGGCGTGGCTAGGTTGAGCCTTAAAATCAGCCCAAACTATGACCTCATCAGGTTCAAAACATAGTATTGTCGTTGGCCGATGTTTCTGGCACAGCTTGAATAACATCCCAGTGTTCAACAATTACGCCATTTTCAACGCGGAAAATATCAACAACCGCTTGTCCACGATCGTCTGCATCTTCAACAGAGTGCACATGCAGAAACACAAGATCATTATCTGTCGCACTTCTGACAATATCTGCTCTGTATTGTGGATGTGTCTTGAAATATCCCTCGAAGTAGTCAAGCAAAGGCGCTTTGCCATCAGGAACATCAGGATTGTGTTGGATATAGTCCTCTGCCAGAACTTTTGCCGCTTGCTTAACCTTATGTTGGTTAAAAAACTGGTTATAAAAGTGGATAACAAGTTGACGATTGGCTTCTTCTTTAGCCAGATCACGATGGCTAGCTGTTTCTGCAGTCACATTTGCGGTGAATAATACTAAACCAAGGCTAAGCAGGGCCGGTGAGACTTTACGTGATAGTGTTTTCATTATTATTTCCTTGATATTTTTTAATAACCGACAGTAAAACGTTGGCGGGGATGTTTAGGTGTTTCAATCTCATCAACCAGAGCCACAGCATAATCCTCATATGAGATGTGGCTGCCATTGTCTGAGGTGAGAAGAGTGTCTTTACCTAGTCTGAACTGACCTGTACGTTCACCTGGGCCAAACAGGGCTGATGGGGATAAGAAGGTCCAGTTAAGCTCCGTTTCTTTTTGTATTTCATCGAGAAAGTCTGCCCCTTTGCTTGCTTCGGCCTTATAGGCTTCTGGGAATTCGGCTGTGTCGATGAGACGAAGTCCGGGTTTGACTTCCAGACTGCCGGCACCACCAACTACTAAATAGCGCGGCACGCCGGATTTTTTAACCACATCGATAATGTGCTTTGCTTCAGCATCATTAAATTTTACGGCGCTTACCACGACGTCATGCCCCCTAAGATGTGGAACAATGTCATCGATGTTAAGCAGATCGGCTTTTAATGCAGTTACTCCGGGTAATGATGGAATATTTTGTGGATGACGTGAGATAGCCGTAATCTGATGATGTCTGGCTGATAATTCTTTGACTATTCTTGAACCAACTTGTCCCGAAGCACCAATGACGACAATGTTTGACATAATAAATCTCCTAATAGTATCTAATAAATATTAGGTCTATAATGTAGACCTATGGGTTAAGCGTAGATACTTTTTCTTGAGCTGACAAGAAGTCAATTTCAGCGTACTAAGTTACTTGGAGGTGACCATGACTACGACTAATTCTGTCGAAATGCAGACAGAGACTGAGTTTGACCATCCTTGTCCGATACGAGATGTGTTGGATAGAATCGGCGATCAGTGGAGTTTATTAATCCTAACCACATTAGCGCCGGCGACTTTGCGCTTTAATGAACTACATCGTGAAATTGGTGATATCTCCCGACAGATGTTATCTCGCACTTTAAAACGCTTAGAGCAGGACGGGTTTATTGAACGTAAAATCTATGCTGAGGTACCACCGAAAGTGGAATATAAACTCAGTCCTCTTGGCCATTCATTTCTTGAACCTATGCAAGCCCTTATTGCCTGGGCTGATAGCAATCATGCACAGATTTGTCAGAGTCGACGCCAGCACAGAGCAAAAAAAGATGGACAAGCCTAGATAGGTATTAATCAAAAGATAGGAATATCTTATCGGTGTAATTTAGAGTAGCCAGGAGAAGTGTTTACTTTCTGGCAGGCCATTTAGGTCTGAAAGGCTGATAGCAATAGAGAAGCAGTAATAACGCTAATGCCGCCGCTATTTTATTAAACTGTGTGGGCTGTGTTGCTTCATAGGCAAAATCAGTGTTTTGTAATGCCTTGGCCATATCCCTATTGTTTTCCAAGTGGTGATAGAGCATATGGTTTTGTTGTGCCAGATCCATTAAATAGTCTTGTTTGAGGCTGGATAGGTGTTCGGTGCCAACGGCTTTGGCCGTGCCCCATGGGCCATTACGTGGAATGTATCCCTCGACCTTGCTGGGGTCCTCCGGTAGGCCAAAGCGTGAAGCATGAGGCACATCTTCAGCAGTATAGAAACCTATCTGTACACCATCCTCGTCAAACTTGGGAATTTTACTCAGACCCAGTTCACCGACACCAATAATAATGCCTGCCTTCCAATCTTCTTTTTGATCTTCTGTATCTAGATAACTGAAATCGGGAGCATAACGTGGATTGATGGGCGGTGCTTCGTGACCATCGGTAAAAAAGACTAATTTACTGCCAGCGAGCACATCATTCAGCATCAGCTCACGCGTATTGTATAAAGCCTGAGCGATATTACTGTCAGCCACCCAGGCCATTCGCCAGTCGAGCGCATGAATACTGGCCTCAAGAACAGGGTAATCACTACAGACTTCAATTGGGGAATACAGTAAGGCCGGCACACGTTCTGTAAACACGCCTAATCCCACCTTTGAACCACATGGCAGGCTTCTGGCAGCATTCAGCATAGCGGCTTTAGCTTTTTCCAAACGGCTGATAGCACCACCGTGTTTATCAGAATAGTCCTGCACATTCATGCTACGGGTAATATCGAGCACAAACACAAAGTCATAGCTTTTTACTGTGAAGGGTAAAGGAGGCAGAACGATGGCTATCAGTAATAACACTGCGCTGGCGATTAGTGCATATAAACGCTTCATCATCACAACCTAAGGCAGACCTAATGGAAAACCAGGCATCGCTGACCATAGTTCTTCTGAGCTTTCTTGTGCTTCACCGGATTCTTGTAAATCGCCTAATGGCAGATCCCGTGATAATCGTTGTGCTGCCTCATAATTATATTTAGCTGCCCAAAACTCGGGATCTTTTTTTAATGCGGATTTATAGAGATCTTTTGCTACATCAGCCAAAGCTGTTGCACGATCAATCCCCATTTTTTCAGCCGTTTCAATCGCCTGATGTAGATAGAGATTGCCCATATTGTAGTAAACCAGTTTTAACATGGCTGGAGAGCTGATCCGTTCGGCTTTGCCATAGGCATCGACAGCATCCTCGAACATACCGCGTTGTTGTAAATGATGAGCATAGGCAAACTGAACTTCGGGCTCTGTCAGATCAATCTCAGTAGCCTCCACCAAGCGTGGTGACTGTAGCAAACGTATTATTGCATCGTTGATGTCTTGCTGATGTTGCCTTTCTATTATTTGCAGGCTGAGTAGGGTAAGAAAAACGAGGCTAATCGCCAGCGTTAGATGTTGTAGATAAATACGGCGCAACATCATGAGCGTTTCTCCAAAAATTTCACTGCAACAAGTAACAAAACAAAAAACAAAGCAAAGCCATAACACCATGCTGAGAGGCTCTGTTTTGGCAGCTTTTCCTGATAAATTAATGGCAGGCTTTCCAGTTCATCCAGCTCACCTAAAGCGGCTTGTAGTGATTCTGCAGTATCGACTTCATATGCATGGTATGGCACTGATAAGGTATTGAAAAACTTATGTAAATGTCGTTCAGGCATGACTCTGGGGTTATCATCGCGATGCGATTTGGGCTCACTGAAGATGCCTTGTCCGTTTTCAGTACGTAAGAAGAACCAGTACAGACTTACCCGGTAACGTTCAAACCATTCACGTAGGGTTTTCTGGGCACGATGGTCCAAGGTAGCGGCGCCATCGGAGACCAAAACGATCACACGTGATCCGGTGTGAGGCTGGTCTTTGAAATAACTCAAGCCCATTCCTAAACCTTTTGCAACGTTAGTAAACGCTAACCCTGGCGTCTCCAGACTATTAATCGCTGCCTGAATCGCACTTTTATGTTCAGTCAGCGGGCTGATGTAAAAAGGCTGGGTACTAAAACCGGCTACTCCGAATAAATCATGGGGACGGCGATTTACAAATTCGGAGAGTAAACGCCGGGCTGCTTGTGCTTTGGATTGCTCATTTTCATCGGGTGTCTGGCCGCCGAAGGTTTCATTCATACTGGCACTGCGATCCAATACAAAAACGATATGGGCACCTTGTCCAGTGCGAGTCACAATTTGCTCAAGACTATGCAAACCAGCGAGTCCGATAATGACAGAGGCTATAGCCAGAGAAGCAGCGAGCTTAATTAAGCGGTTTAGCCAGATAGTCAGCGGATTAAGTTTAATGAGCTGTTTGCTGGGCGTAGCATGTCGCTCAAATAAGCTGCTGAAGAAAGGTAATAAGCTGAGTGGTAATAACACCAGCAGCCATGGCACATGAAAGGCGAGATTCATGACTTACCGGAAACCACTTTGTCAGCGGCAGCGAGTCTGTCGCATAGACGAATACAATCGTTCAGCAGGTTTGGCTTGGGGGCTTCATCAAAGAAAAACACGCATCTGGATTGCTGAAAAAAATCTTCTATCTGTGTCCGGCTCTCATTAAATTGTGGGTGCTGCTGAATAAAATCATCAATTTGTGAGGCAAACACGGTATACGATGCTCGTGAATTAAACGCATCGTGCATGGCCTGCAAGCCTTGTTGAATCTGATCAACGGTGATGTTTTTATGTCGATTTATACGCTTGATTTGACGCCTTGCGGTGTGAAAAGGTGAGGTATCAAACTTAGGCAATAACCCTGCGAGAGCAGCCCAGATAAGTAAGCATAGAATCGACAAACTGGCGTAGATGATAATGGGAGTTTGATAGCGAGAAAGTGAGTGCGTTCTGGGTGCGATATCCGCTTTCATAAAGCCATCACTACCATCATTATTACCCACACCACTCGCGGTAATTTCTTTGATAGGTGACATGATGAAGTGCCAGTCGGGTAAGGTGATTTCTACACGCTGATTTTCACTGTCTGTGAACACTAACTGTTGCTCAGGAATCTGTAAGGTTCGAACATCAAGGGGTGCGTAAAATGTTTGATAGCGGAGGGTAAGATTGTAGATGGTCTTTTTGCCCTGTTGCTCAGAAGTCATGCTCACGCTATTCAGATCCAGCCAGTAAGTCAGTTCACCTTCTACAGGTAATGAGGATGGAGATAAGGAATAGCCTTCATCCACGGCAATCAGATAGCGGTGTTCGATAATATCACCCACAATCAGGCCATAATTTCGCCCCTGGTCCATTTTGATAAGCTGAGCAGGCAGAACCGGTTCCGCGTAACAGGCAGCAGACAGCAGAAATAAGCTCAAAAGCAGTGAAATGGTGTTAATAAGCTTCATAAAGGTTCCTACTGCATCGAAAAGTATCGACTCATTTGTTTGGCGTCATAGTGATCAATCAACCAAAAAGGCTGTTGATTAAAGCGGCGGAATTGTTGTGTGAGGTAGGCTCTCCGATCTTCATATTGTTGCTGAATTTTTTGTTTCTGATCACGGGTGATAAACACTAGAGAGCTGACACCCGTTTCAAGATCGGTCAGCTCAACAAATCGCCATAACGGGAAGTCGAGATACTCTTTGGATTGCCATAACACTATGGGTACAACTAAATGCGCTGATAAAACGGTCATCAATGACTGTAATTGTGTTTCCGGCCAGTGAAAGTCTGAGACTAAAAATATGAGTGCAGGTTTGCCAGGTAACACGGGGAAAACCTGTTGAGTAGCTTCCGCATGATTGGACTCGGGGCTGAGCCTCGTAAACTCGGTTGTTAGGGCATCGATATCATCGAGCTTTATTAGTTTTTCCTTGAGTAGATAGCAGGAAAAACGGTCATTAGCGGCTTCAACTGAGGCCTTAGTACTCTCATAGACTTCATGCAGTAATGCCGATTTTTCGTCATACAGCATTGAGGATGAACCATCGATAAGTAATAACACATCGATTTTGCTACGTTGTCTGTAACTTTTGACATGCAGAGACTCAAAAGGATCGGTCAGGCTGGCATTCAGGTCCAGCCTTGATGTATCGGGTTCATCCAAAAATAATGATTTTTTATAAAAGTCAGCGCCTGTACCTCGTTGCCGACTTTTATGTGAGCCCAGCATTAAGCCACTGACCAGGCCAGTGGTTTTGTAATCAAACGTCTGGTTCATGGTGATTGAATGGTATTCAATGCGGCAGTGATGAGTGATTCAACAATCTCATCACGGTTGTAGTCATAAACGGGGTTTAAAAAGAGTCGATGCTTGGCGATTTGCCGGATAATCATATGAAAATCTTCTGGCACTAATGCATCACGTCCATTGAGCCAGGCATTGACTCTGGCGCCACGGGCAAGATAACTGATCCCGCGTGGTCCCATACCACCACGTAACATATTGCTTGTATCGACATCAGTGATCTGAATGCCATATTCAGCAGGTTCACGTAGCGCACGACACAAGTGATAGCCGTAGTCCTGCACTTTTTCACTGGTGTGGACATGCTCCTGAATGGCGGCAGCAACATCATTCAATTGCTGGAATGGCACAATGGCTTTATCCGCTGAATCCACCAGTTTGTCGGCATCATGGTAACGTGGATTAAACATCAGGTCTTTCAATTGCACTTCAGATTTTGGCTGCTCAACATGCAGCTCCATCATAAAGCGATCACGTGCTGCGGCAGGCAGCTCAAAGGTTTCATCCTTTTCAATACGATTACGATCAGCAAACACCTGTAAATGAGGGAAAAAGTGTGTTTGGTTGAAAGCATGCACGCTACGTTCGGCCATGATTCTCAATAACAGAGAGTGGACCTGGGGACGCGCCCGGTTAATCTCATTGAAAAAGAAAATAGAGAGTTCATCTCCATGTTTCAGAACCGGCCCTGAACTGACACCTGGTTTACCATTTTCAGCAATATAGGTGTAATAGACGAGGTCATGCGGCATCAGATCGATGGTGCCCTCAATACGTTCAAAGTTACCACCCAGACATTCGGCTACGGTTTTCAGCAAGGTGGTTTTACCGACACCTACATCACCTTCAAGCAGGATATGTCCTCTGGAGAGCGTTGCAATGGTCATCAATCTGACAATGTGTTCTTGACCCAGGATGGTGCTGTTGATGCTGGATTCCATCTTAGCAATAAGCGCATGCCAATCTGACATCGCTATCGTTGATGTTTTAGATAGCTGGTTCATAGCGGTTTCACATGGAAGAAAAAGAAAAGACCGGCCTGAGAATTAGGCCGGTCGGCTTCAGTAATGGATTAATAAACCCATTTACCTGTTTTTTTGAACTGTTCAACACGTTCTGCATTGCGTTTTTCCATTGCTTTTAACGCAGCATCTTGTTTGTTCAGTTCTTTTTCACTGTGTTTTGGATCGTACTTAGAACCTTTGATTTTGTCAGGGAAACCTGGTTTGGCTTCCCAGCAATCACCAGCGGCTTTGCATTTAGTACCATCGTAAGCCATAACTGCACTTGCACCTGACAACATCATCAGAGCTGAACAAGCAATAGCGATTGTTTTTAGTTTCATATTTCTCTCCTTATTTTTGCGACGACATAATGAATTGGCATGCTGCCACTATGGCAACATGCCACCCATTAATTAATGATGAGTTTTATTAAAGTTATCCATAGCTTCTTTGAAGTCTTCTGGCACTTCTGCTGGTTTAAAGTTAGCTTTCTGCTCTTCAGTCAACCAGTCTGCTTTATCTGCTGAACCCCAATAAACACTTCTTACCCAGGCCATGATGTGCAAGATTTCATCTTTAGTGAGGTTGTTGTACTGTGGCCCCATCATGCTACGGGCACCACCATAAATGGTTTCGAAGAGGCCTTTATCGTTAGCGTTTTTAGGATAGGTGTAATAATCATCTCCTAATGCTGGTCCTAACTTGCCTTCAGCATGATGACCATGGCAACCAGAGCAAGCTGTCATAAACAGGCTTTCACCTGCCTTGATGGCTTCATCATCGGTGTTGTAGAGGTTTTCACCGGTATTAAGGAAATGCTCTACAGCTTCTGTTTTTTCACCTTTCTTGCCAAAAGATAAGTCCAGCACATCACCTGTGACTGTATTTCTGAAAACCAATTGAGATTGAGCGACAGGAATCATTGCCACGGAGAGTACCGAGACAGTAAGCAGTGCGATTCCTCGAATCTTCTTTGGCAAAAATGTTTTGATAGTCATGATTTAAAAAATTTCCTGTAAGTAACAAAGAGTATTTTTATTTGAGTTATAAAAGTGGGATGCCTTCGTCTTTCAATACGGCTTTGATCTTAGGATCAGCTTTATGCAGCGCTGTATTGATTTCTTTCAACAGTTCCTGATCATCACTGCGTACGGCGATCGCTTGTTCAAACTGTTGTCTGACACCTTCTCCATCATGGGTTGGCGCAATTTCTTCAGAGACCACCATTTTCAGTGGAACGGAGGCTGATTTAACATAGCGCGCTGCTTCTGGTGCCCAGATATGAGCGATATCCGCTTTACCTGAAACGACTTCTGATACCAGTAAGTCAGGTGCGTAACGGACATACTGATTACGACGAGACTTAAAGCCGATTAATGACATGGTGTAATTGAAGTTGCCTTCATATTTGTCAATTTCACGCAGCATGACTTCTGAAGGACTGCCTGGAACAATGGCAAATTTAGACATGTCTTTCAGTGCTGGACTTTGCCAGTTCTTAATATCCAAGCCTTTGTCTGCAGGGTATATAAAGGCATAACCCGATTTATAGTATGGGTCACTGGTCGCGACACGAGGATCACCTTTGTCTACGCCCATGACGACATCACATTGATTTTTAAGCAGCTTCTCAGTAACGAGGAAAATAGCTGCTTTGTCGGACCAGACGAACTCTAGTTCCCGATCCATGGTATCCGCTAGAATTTTTGCCAGTTCATTCTCAAAGCCTTCCTGCTGCTTATTTGAGTAGGGCATTTCATCACTGGCTGCACACACTTTGAGCGTGCTGGTATTGGCTTGTGCATTAAAGGCTAAGCCACTGCCTAATAGGAGTGCCAAAAAAGAAGGTAACATCCGACCTGATTTGGCTTGTTTCATGTTTCGTTTCATCGTGTTGGTCTCTTTGATGGAGGCCAGCAACCCTATGGTTGCTGGCCAGGTTTCTAACGAAATAAGTCTTAAGTTATTGACCTGTAAGCGACTGCTTACATGCCGTATTCACCTAAGCTCACGTCGTCATATGGGCTCTTACCATCAAGTGAGAAGACCATGACACCACCACCCATTTGAGTGTTTTTAGCCAGTTCTTTAAAGGCACCTACTGCACCTAAACCAGCTGATGGATCATTCAGGTCAAATACCAGACCTACTGCAGGCCAACCACCGACACCGTAGTTGATAGCAACATACTGTGTACCTTTATGTGTGTAAGTCATTGGATGACCGATAACACCTGAAGGCAGTTTGAATTTCCACAGTAATTTACCTGTATCAGCGTCACGTGCTTTGATGAAGCCATCTAATGTTCCGTAGAACACTAAGCCGCCTTCTGTTGCAGTCGTTCCACCCCAAACAGAGAATTTCTCCATTTTTTCCCAGGCGAACTCACCCGTAATCGCGTTGTAGGCTTTAACTTGGCCTGAACCGATTCCGTTTTGACGATCACCTTTAGGACCAGGGTATGTCCATACGTTGGCACCAACGAAGAACTGACCTGCACGATATGGCAACATGAACGGTTCCCAATCCATACATAGGTGGTTAATACCTAAGTAGAACAATTCACGTTTAGGATCGTAAGAATCGAAACCTTGGTTATGGAAGCCCATTGCTGATGGACATACATCACGTGAACGGTGTCCCATACGTGTTCCATATTCAGGGTCACGAATTGGTAAACCTGTTTCCAGATCGACTTTTTTCACCCAGTTTGCCGTGTCATCCATTTTGTTAGCAGACACTAAGTCACCTGTTTCACGATCCAGTGTGTAGATGATGCCGTTACGGTCAGGGTGAGTCAGCAATTTACGCATTTTGCCGTTTTTGTCTTTTTGCTCAGAAAGCATCATGACGTTAACGCCCGCGTAATCCCATTCATCATGAGGTGTTTTTTGGTAACCGAATTTAGCTAAACCAGTTTCCAGATCACGACCCCAGATAGTCATCGTCCATTTGTTATCACCAGGACGCATCGTTTCGTTCCACGGAGCAGGGTTACCTGAACCATAGTAGAACATGTCTAATTGTGGATCGTAGGCATACCAACCCCAGTTAGTACCACCACCGATTTTCCATGCGTTGTCTTCCCAGGTAGATGTACCCAGACCTTTTTGACCATAGTGAGGGTTATGTTTGTTGAAGTCTTTATCCAGACCCACATCTGCATCAGGACCCGTTGCATACCAACGCCATACCATTTCACCCGTGTGAATATCGTATGCGGTGACATAACCACGAACACCTAATTCAGCACCAGAAGAACCTTGGATAACCAAGTCTTTAGCAACAAATGGTGCAGCTGTTTCTGTTTGACCAACGCTGATATCACCATTTTCTACTTTCCAGTATTCTTCACCTGTTTCAGCATTTAATGCGACAACGTGACCATCCAGTAAGCTTTTCACGATCATGGCTGGCGCTTTGTCATCCCCTGGCCAGTAAGCTAGACCACGGTTAACAACGTCACAACAGGCAACAGCACGTGCAGCTGGATCTTGTTTTGGTTTGTGTTCCCATTTGATCACACCTGGCTCATCCAGATCGATAGCAAAAGTGTTGTTCGGGAAAGGTGTGTGAATGTACATAGTGCCGTTCACAACAAGCGGTGCACCTTCATGACCGTTTAGTACACCTGTTGAGAATGACCATGATGGACGCAGTTTTTTAACGTTGTCTTTGTTAATTTGTTTGGCAGTACTGTAGTGGGTGCCTGAGAAATCTTTCCCTTGCATTACCCAGTTTTCATTGCTTTTAGACAGTTCTACTAACTTATCATTTGCAACTGACATGCCTGACATCAATCCGAGTGCGGATGAGACAGCAAGCGCAGTACCGATTTTTGACCACCGGCTATGATGCATTTCTCTCATATATCCTCCTATTTGTTTTGAGAGTCAGTCAATGCTGACTTTGTGTATCAGCTGTAAAAAACACGGCTGAGCACAAAGGTCATCTTCTTATCTTTGCTGTGACAGGGGATAGAGAGCTACACCTGAAAGGTTCAGGGAAGTTATCCTTAATTCGCTGGTGAAGCTATGTTGTTTAAGTTTTTTGTTTTTATATATCAATAATTTATTTGTTGTTTATGTTTTTCTCTATGGGAGCTATGTGTAAAAACATAATGAACTTTTTCACTAGCCACCATTAACTAGGCGGTGTAGTGATCAGGCCGGTTTTTTGTGCCAGGAAAATAATTTCGGCCAGATTATTAGTGCCTAATTTTCGCATCATATTGGTTTTGTAATTGGATACTGTTTTAGGCGCCAGAGCTAAGTTATCAGCCATTTCATTGATACTTTTTCCTTCTGCCACCATGCGAAATACGGCAAATTCCTGATGTGATAACGAGTGCACTTTCTGATCAGCATGAATCAGTTTTTCCATGGCAATGGCGCGAGCAATCTCTGTACTCAGATAGTGGCCACGACTGGCTATCGTTTTAACGGCTTCAATCAATACGGATGATGGACAGGATTTAGTGATATAACCGCGCGCTCCCATATCCATCGCTCGCATAGCCAGCGTGGAATCATCGTGCATGGTGCAAACAAGAATTTTAGCTTGTGGATCACGGGATGTTATGCGGCGAATACATTCAAGGCCACCGGCACCAGGCATGCTGATATCAATGATACAAACATCCGGTTTATGACTGACATAGAGCCGGTAACCTTCTTCTGAATTACTGGCCTGACCGATGACGTCAAACCCTGAAGAGTTCAATAAATGTTGGTAGCCATCTCGTAAAATGGCGTGATCATCAATCAATAATATAGTCGTTTTAGACATGATGGTTTACTCAAATAATTGGGTCATAAGGAATCGTAATCGTTAAGCAGGTTCCCTGAGGCTGACGAGATGCAATATAAAATTCGCCGTCTAAAGCCTCGCAACGTTCACGAATACTGATAAGTCCAAGGCCTTGTTGGGCTTCTATATTGCTGTTGAAGCCCTGACCGTCATCTTCCAGCTTTAATTGAATACAGGCATTGCCAGGTTCACGGAATTGATGCAAATAGATAAAAACCTGATCGGCATTGGCGTGACGGCTAATATTCGTCAGCCCTTCCTGTAGGCCTCGATATATCGACAGTGCAACTGCTTTGGGTATTTCATGATCCTGTATCTCCAGTGAGAGATGTTCTCTGCCCTGGAAGGCTTGTTTCCATTCAGAAACCAGCTCACGAACAGCGCCTTTAAGGCCGATACTGTCAAGGCTCGGTGGCTTTAGATGACGTAATTTATTACGGGTAATTGAGCGAAGCACGGTTGTACTGTCCATGACAGATTCGAGGATAGGCTGGAGAGTGGGGTTGTCGGTTTGGTTTAAGGCGACAGTCAAGTTGGCATCCATTGCAGCAAGGTGTTGACCAAAGATATCGTGAAGTTCAGAGGCGAGATGATCGCGTTCAGACTCTCTGACCAAGGCTATTCGTTGGACTAAGGCCTGTTTATCGTTGAGTAGCTGACGTATTTTTTTATTGTTTTGGCTTAATTCTGCCTGCATCGCCAAATTGTGTTTGAGCGACAGTGATAACTCTGAAATACGTCGGGTGCTAAACCAGATAAGGCCGGCACAAAAAACCAGTAATACAAAAATAATCTCATCAAGCTGATAGAACTCGCCCAGAGCAGTCCAATCGATATAACGTTCTGCCAGATCCAAATACGATGCGACAAGATAAGTAATAAGTGACGAGATGGTAATCCAGACGACGTCGCGTTTAATACTGTGTTTACGCTGATTGTTATCAGTGTGATGCTTGAGCTGCTGCAGGCCTTCCATAATGTATTCATACGTCATTAAAAAAAGAAAAGTATGAAGCAGAGGCAGCGATTTACCCATAGCCTAAGATGAGATGGGGAGCAAATCACGCAGACATAGATGAAAAGGTCCTGATGAAATACAAGGACATGTCTCTAACGGTATCGGCACAATGCTCAGTACGATGGTCAAGTTTTCTATTCACTTTGAGGAAGAACATGAAACTCTTGCCACTACTGCTTTCAGTACTACTTTTTTTCCCCGGAATAAGCCTGGCGGATTCCACCACACACAAAACCTATGAGGAAATGGCATTCCTCAAACACTTCACCGGAAAAACCCCCGAATTTATCAGAACAGAGTTGGGTGAGCCTGACAGCATCGCTAAGAAAGAAAACGCCAGTGGCACGATTGAGTTCTGGATTTATCGTGATCTTGTGCAGCAAGCACACTCTGACAAAATTTATCGCTATACCCAGTTCGGCATTGTTAATGGCCATGTTGAGACATTGGGACATACCAATCGCGACCCTAAATAACATCCTATTTACGACACTTAAATTAAAGAGGAACACTTAATGAAATTATGGGCAACCGCCTTGATGGCAAGTCAATTATTCGTCACCAGCCTTGCTTTCGCTCATGGACCGACACCACAAAAAATCGATGAAAAAGTGGTGATTGCTGCACCGATTAATAAGGTTTGGGAAAAAGTCTCAGATTTTAATGGCATAGCCGATTGGCATCCCATGGTTGAGTCAGTGACATCGCCCGAAGAAGGCACGCGAGTTCTCAAGTTAAAAGGCAAGGGTGAAATTACTGATAGCCTGGATGAGAAAGACGATGCGAAACATTATCTGAGTTATCGTTTATTAGAAGAGAATATTGAAGCTTTTCCAGTGAGCTTTTATACGGTCAGTATTGAATTAAGCAAGGCGAACGATGGTACGGAAATGAGTTGGAAGGGCCGCTTTTATCGTGCGGATACCGGCAATTTCCCACCTGAACAATACAATGATGAATCGGCAGTCAAAGCCATGGAAGCGTTTGCTAAAACAGGTATGGCCAGCCTGAAAGAATCACTTGAAGGGATGAAATAAGTGAAGTTGCGTTTAGGTCTCTCATTGAGTTTATTGCTAGTGGCGATGCCACTAGCAGCGCAACATGCCTACATCAGTAGTCAGGCAGCCAGTAAGGTCACGGTTGTTGATATTGAAAAACAGGAAATCATGACTGCGGTTGATGTCGCAACAGGACCGGTAGGTGTCTCTTTAGACAATCAGCGTCATCAATTATTCGTCACCCATCCGGAAATGGGTGTTGTGACCATGATTGATACGCAAACCAATAAAAAACTGGGTGAAATCAGAACGGGTGGGCAACCTTTTGCTGTTGCTGTGGATCCCTCAGGTAAACATCAGGTTTTTGTCTCTGACTGGGAACGCAATGCCGTTGTTGTGATTAACCCGGAGACAAAATTAGTCGTTGATATTTTATCTGTGGGTAAAAATCCTGCTGGCCTGGCCATCGATAGTGAAGCAAGACGTATCTATGTCGCTAATCGCAATAGTGACACATTGACCGTGCTGGATGCCGACACACCGCGTCAGTACGCTGAAGTGAAGACCGGTAAAGCACCTTATGCTGTTACCGTGAGTCCTGATGGCAGACGTATCTATGTCACAGCAATTCAGGACAATACGGTGACGGTCATCAATGGTGATGATTACAAGGTGATCAAAACACTCAAAGCGGGTACGGCACCCTATGGTATCGCTGTAACGCCAGACAATCAGTGGTTATATGTGGCGAACCAAGGCACGAATGATGTCTGGGTTTTTGATACAAAACGTTTAGAAAGAGTCGCAAAAATTGATGTGGGCGAAATGCCTGAAAGTGTGTCTTTTACCGAAGATAGTCAATATGCTTACGTGACTAATTGGTTTAGTAATAGCTTGTCAGTGATTGATACTAAATCCCAGAAAGTTATCAAGCAGATTGCTATGCCTGATGGCCCAAGAAGTCTGGGCCGTTTTATTGGTAACTAATTATTGTTGTTTTTTGGCATCCAGCAGTAATTCAATGGTTTTAAAGTGGGCTTTCAGTTCAGCAATACCAGCATCATTAATAGGATGCTGGTCTTCCTGATACTGATATTTCAGACTATTGGCATTATGATAAAGCTCTGTATAAGCCAGTTTCATCGACTCTATCCATACTCTATCAAACAAATTCTGTTTCTTGGCTTGCTCCAGCCATAAACTGAAGTGACATTTCTTATGATTCATCAGTGGCCAATGAGTAATAGTGTCAGGACTCGACTCTAGATTGGCAATCACACGGTTTAGCCAATAATTGATCTGCAGCGTCATTAATTCCAGTAAGGTCTGTTCCGCATTAAGCTGACGATTAGCCAGATCGATCCATTGCTTATTTGGTTGGTAATCAGTGAACCATTGATTGCAGTCATCAGCCGACATTGGATACGCGATCGCATAACCTTGCGCTAAATCGCAGCCCATCGCCAGCAACATCATGCCATGCTCAGTTGTTTCTACACCTTCAGCGATGACCTGATGATGGAAAGCGTCTGTCAGACCAATAACGCCATCAATAATCGTATAGTCATTGGGATCGTCAATCAGATCACGTACAAAACTTTGATCTATCTTGACGGTATCTACAGGAAGATGACGTAAATGTGTCAGTGAGGAATAGCCGGTGCCAAAATCATCCAGTGAAATCTTAAGGCCAAGCGTGTGGCGGCAGGTTTCGATGATAGAAGAGATATTGTTAATATCGGTTAAAACACTACTTTCCAGAACTTCTAATTGAATGAGATAAGAAGGTACATTGGGATACTTGGCTAGAACACGGTCCAGATGGTCAAACAAACCTTGCCATTGCAGATGACGTGACGAAATATTAATGCTCATTTCCATTGTCCAGCCACGTTCAATCCAGTTGTTTAGCTGTTTGATGGCGCGCTCAATGACCCAGTTTCCTATGTTTATTTCCAGATAACTGCCTTGAACAACAGGTAAAAAGTGAGCTGGTGTGATCAAGCCCCGTTCAGGATGTTGCCAGCGGATTAATGCTTCAGCGCCAATGATGTCGCCTGAGCGCATATTCACCTTGGGTTGGTAGAACAGCACAAGTTGATCCGATATCAAAGCATCTTCGATCGACTTAAATTGATTCTGCTGTTCAGACATTTGCTCGTCTTGTTGTGTATCAAACATATGATGACGTTGGCGGCCAGATACTTTTGCCTGATACATTGCCTGGTCGGCATGGCGTAACAAGGTGTCGGCATCGGCATTGTCCAGAGGGTAAAGGGTGATGCCAATACTCGCACTGCAACTGATGCTATTACCATCAATATGATAGGGCAGTTCAATAGCATGTCGGATACGATTTATCAGTGTTTCACAGTGCTCAGCTGAACTGACATCATTGAGTAATAAAGCGAATTCATCACCACCGAGTCGGGATGCGGTATCGTCTTGCCTGATACAGGATTGAATACGGGCTGAGACTTCAATCAGTAACTGGTCCCCTGCTTCATGACCATAGGTATCATTAACAGGTTTGAAGCCATCTAAATCTAAAAAGACCACAGCAAGCAGACTCTTATTGCGATTACTATGGGCGATGGCTTGCTTGAACCTGTCGGCAAATAATGTTCTGTTAGGCAATTGCGTCAGCACATCATAGTGCGCCATCATTTCCAGGGCATGCTGTTGCTCTTTGCTTTGGGTAATGTCGGAGAACATGCCGAGATAATGTATGGTCTCACCATAATCATCGACCAATGTAGAAATAGTGAGTAACTCAGCATAGAGTTGACCATCTTTGCGTTTATTCCATATCTCGCCTTGCCAGTGGCCTTGCTGGCGGAGTTCATTCCACATCTCTTCAAAATATAAGGCGTCATGTTTATCAGAACGTAATATTGAGGGATTCTGATGTAATATTTCTTCCCTGCTGTAGCCCGTTATCTCAGAGAATGCCGGGTTTACATCGACGATAAGGCCGTCCGCGTCGGTGATGAGAATTCCCTCGTGTGCTTGTGTAAAGACCCTGCCGGACAGTTTTAATTTTTCTTCTGCACGTTTCCGCTCAGTAATATCGTAAAGAATAATTAATGTATCTGGTATCGTGTCACTGGTCACTTTACGGGCATTGGCAATGACAGAGCGTCGTTGCCCGTCTTTACAGATGAGATCGGTTTCAATAGATTCAAAATTGAAAGAAACATATTGTTTGTTAAACGCGATATCAGCTTGTGTGATAAATCGTTCACGAGTTTCTACTTTGGGGAATGTCCTGAGTAACCAATCATCTAATGTTGGAATATCGCTGAGGTCATAGCCGAAAGAGGTAATAAACGCTTGATTAAGGTAAGTAATTTTACCGTGATTATCGATAATGATTTCTGGCACGGGTGAGGTGTTCAAAACATCACTTAAACGTCCCTCACTTTCCTGAAGGGCTCGTCGTGACTGGCGCAGCCGGTAAATCCAATAGCTAAACAATAGAAACAACAGCAGGATGCCAGAACCAAACTGTATCAGTGTTTTTAGTTGTGGTCCGGAGTCGATTTTAATACCCAGCCACTGAGACTCAATTTCTTTCTTTTCTTGCTCAGATAGCTGACTCAGCACTTTATTTATGATGCTTAATAGTTCTGGTTCATTTTTGACTATACCCATGCGGTATGCCGCTCTGGCTTGCGTTTGTCCGGCAAATTGAAGATTAATGAGGTCGCTGTTTTTTATTTGATAATTGGCATAGGCTGCATCTCCTATATAAGCATCTGCCTCGCCTCTAGCTACTTTTTCCAATGCTTGTCGAGGTGTGTCAGTGAACAGCAAAGTAATTTCAGGGTACTCATCGCTCAGCAGCGCGTTACTAAAGTTACCTTTTTCTAATGCGACTGTTTTACCAGCCAGATTTTTTAATGAACCAATGTAGCCATTGATATCCGTATTAATGATAACCACAGGATTTTGAATATACGGATCGGTAAACGTTAAGTATTCCTTACGTTCGGTGGTTTCATTCAGACAGGCCAGCATGTCGATTTCATCGTTTTGAGCCATAGTCATCAGTTCATCCCAGCTTCGATTAGAGATGATGTCGAATTTCACGCCCAATCGTTCTTCCAGCAAATTGATATATTCAGCAGCCAGACCAACATACTCACCATCCTTGTTGATCCACTCATAGGGAGCGAAGTCTTTGTCTACACCGACTTTAATAACGGGATGAGCCTGTAGCCATGCCTGTTCATCTTCAGTGAGAGATAACATGGTGCTGGGTTGATGAATGAAGTGATTAAGGGTTTTTTCTGGCAGAGCAGGGGCGACCCCCAGCTGTGCATAAATATCGGCAATGCGTTTCAGGCGACCAGGCTCAATACTGCCTAACGGTATTAGATCCGCCAATATTAGTTTTTTTGTCTCTCTTGCTTCAAACCTAAGTCGCGACAGGCTTTGTTCAGCACCATATTTCTGCTTGATGATATTAATCATCTCTTCACTATGCTCGAGCGCATAGTGCCAGCCTTTTAACGAGGCTTTCAGCATGCGTTGGGCTCGGCCTGGATATTTTTTCAGTTCGTCATCGCTGGTAAATAAAATATCGCCGTAAAAATCAAAACCATAATTACGCGGGTTGATGATGTTTATAGGGATTTTTTTCTGCAAAAACTCATAGGGTTGATCGCTGATGTAACCAGAAATGACATCAACTTCATTATTGATAAGGCTATCAATGCCCATTTTCTGAGGGATGATATTGATATCTTTCAGCTGGATTTCTGCATCATTCAGCAGGGTTCTTAAGATGGCGTCATTACCATTGCTGGCGTCAAACATGACACGCTTTCCAGCCATTTCATAAGGACTGACAATTCCGGATTCTGAGCGTGACATAAAGACTAAAGCATCATGCTGGAATATCGCGGCTAAGGCTTTTATCGGTGAACCATTCGCGTATTCAGCGAGGATCCCGATACCACCGATACCGTAATCCGCTTTTCCGCTGACGACCTCATTGACAACATTAATGTCAGGTTGACGAGGACGTAATTCAACATCCAGGCCTTCCTCTTTATAAAATCCTTTTTCTACGGCAGCGATGTAGCCAGCAAACTGATATTGATATTTCCATTTCAGTAGTAAACTGACTTTTTCCAGGGGTAAGTCTTCATCTGTAGCTTCCAGTTGAGCGTAGCTGGGTAGCGACAGGCTCAATAAAAGGTTAAGAAGACATACACAAAAAAATCGATGGCTTATCATTTCTAGTGATTTACACCCATGAATAATGCTCAATGAATTGTATAGAGGGTAAACATCTCTGTTTATAGCTTTCCCTAGCGTTTACACACAAAGATTTAGATGATGTGTTGGTGCTTAGATGATAACCCAATCAAGTCGAATAAGAATAGCGGCGATATCCTGAAGCTTTGTGTGACACTCGCATCTTCTATTTTTTAATTGGCTCTAAAAACCAATATTTCACAGCAAGCGGAGTTAGCGAATCACTATTTAGTTGTTATCAAACTGTTTGGCACCGGCAAAATCCAGTTGTTGCCATGCTTGGTACAAGATGATGGCCGTTGCATTAGATAGATTAAGGCTTCGACTGTCAGGCAGCATCGGTATGCGTATTTTTTGCCTATCATTCAGTTGATTGAGGACGTCTTCAGGCAAGCCGCGTGATTCCGGGCCAAATAACAGAATGTCTTCATCTTGATAGCTGGCTTGATGATGATGTTGTCTGGCTTTTGTCGTGCAGGCAAAAATTCGTCTGCTGCCGCTCCATGCTAAGAACTCATCGAAGTTCTTATGCACAAGGACATCAGCGAACTCATGATAATCCAGTCCAGCGCGGCGTAGGCGTTTATCATCAATAGCAAAGCCTAGCGGTTCAATTAAGTGTAGGCCTGCACCAGCATTAGCGCATAAGCGAATTATATTGCCCGTGTTGGGAGGAATCTCGGGCTCATAGAGAGCAACATGCAGCACAGCGGATCAGGTTTCGTCTATATACAGTTTTAAGCTCTGACCTGGCTGTAAAGTTGAGCGATCACTGAGACCATTCCATTCTTTCACATCAGCAACACTGACATTAAATTTACGTGAGATTGCCCAGAGTGAGTCACCATCTTTGATAGTGTAACTGACCGACTTTCTGATATCTGCAGCAGCACTAGTGATGACAAGTTTTTCGCCTGCACGCAGGATGTCTTTGGCCGATTTATTATTCTGTTGAGTCAGCGTTTTTACATCGGTGTTATTTTTTCGGGCAATATCCCACCAAGTGTCACCCGCTTTCACAACATAAGTCGTTTTTTTGACATTCTCAGGTGACACACTCTTCTGTGCTTTATTCAAAGCCAATTTACTGATGTCATGTGAGGCGACCGGAATCAGTAGATTTCTTCCTGCACGGATTTGAGTCGTGCCGAGTTTATTGGCTTGTTTTATAACATCGACTGTGGTGTCGTAGTTTCTGGCAATAATACTTAAAGATTCACCACGTTTAATTTCATGACGTGCCCATTGCACTCGCTGTGAAGTAGGCATTTTTGCTAAGGCGGTTTTAAAAGTAGGAATTTTTTCCAGCGGCAGTACTAATTTATGGTTGCCTTGTGGTGCTGTTGCCCAGCGATTAAATGCCGGGTTTAATTGGTGTAGCTGTTTTTCGCTGATGCCTGCCATCTTGGCGGCCATCGCTAAATCGATCTGTGAACCAACATTAACCTGACCAAAGAACGGTTTGTTATCGATAGGGCTTAATTCTAGTTCGTAACGTTCAGGGTATTTCACCATGTGGCTGACAGCCATTAAGCGAGGTACGTAAGCAGACGTTTCTTTGGGAAGATCGAGCGACCAAAAATCAGTCGGTTTACCCTGTTCCTGATTCTTTTTAATAGCACGTCCGACTGTGCCTTCACCACAATTATAAGCAGCAAAAGCGAGTTGCCAGTCACCAAAGTCGTTATGAAGTTTTTCAAGATAATCAAGTGCCGCTTGTGTTGACTTAACTACGTCACGTCTGCCGTCATACCACCAGTTCTGCTCCAGGCCATAAAGTTCACCAGTGCCTGGAATAAACTGCCATAACCCTGCCGCATGGCTGGGCGAATAAGCCATGGGTTTAAAGCCACTTTCGACAACAGGTAATAAGGCGACTTCCATCGGCATATTACGTTTTTTGACTTCTTCAACAATGTAAAACAGGTAAGGTCTAGCTCTTTCCACCACCCTGGCGACATAATCCTGATGATCAATAAACCAGCGAAGTTGACGTTCTGTATCTGGCTCAAGCGTCTTATAATCAGAGATGACAAAGCCGTTTCGAATGCGTTCCCAAACATCGGTTGGGTCTTGGGGAGGAAGTGTAATTGGTGGGTTTTCTGAGGATAGAGGGTTTTCGTTTTCTTCTAGGGATTCGTTATATGCTTGTTCCCAGGGAGTATGTTTCTGCTTTTGCTTCGTTTTAGAATACGTAACAGACGGCGATGCCGAGGCCCCCACGACTTTTTCGGGGGTGCTGCTACAGGAAGCGACAAGTAACGTAAATACCGATACGAGTGCTATTCTTATCATATTTCGAGTAAACATCCGCGCTATTATAAGCAAGGATTTTCTACCTGTCTCCGAATAATTTATAAAAGTTGCAATTACTGATGGTTGAACAGCTAAATAACTGGTGGGGTGTTTTTCATTTTCCCCAGGAAACACAATGGGTTATGCGATGTGCAGATGTCTGTCTTGGGCTTCGTTCTGCGCCTCATCAATGGTGGGCAGGTTATGAATGGCAACAAAATATAAACCAATTTGAGCCTTCATTAAGAAATGAAAACAGTCCCTTTGAGTCATCACCTAAACATGAGCAACGTTTTGTTTTTGCTCAACTTCCAGAGAAAATGGTGATTCAGCCAGCGTTAGCCGACCGTCCTGTAGTGTGTCGGCCAGTGGTTTCGGTGAGTTTATTGCCGTTTCAGGAAGTCACTTTATTTGTGTGTCTACCTTTATGGTTGAAGATAGCGACTGGTGAATCCGATCAGACATTATTAGATATCCCAACGGTAAAAGTCTGTGACTCCTGGTTCGGTCCTAACACGCGTGAAGGTGTGTTGAGTTATGCCTCGCAAGTGAGTGAGCAATTAGATGTAAAGCCCATTGCCAATAACAAGGCGAGAGCCGCTATTGAGGTACGGATTCAGAATCAGTCTGATCAAATGTTAACGCTGGATAAAATCAGTGTACCGGCACCTAATTTAAGTTTATATGCCGATAAACAAGGACAATTCTGGACGCCACGTATAACGCTGGTCAGGCGTAATCAGGATGATGCGATTTTGAGTTTGGACGATGTGATAAGTGGTGGACTAGCACTCAGCGAGCTTGAGCTGGTGTGTCCTGCGAGAGAAGATATTGGGCGTAGCAAAATTACCAAGGCCATTTCAGCCTTATTTGGTTAATTAGTTGAGTGAAAAGTTATGACGGAATGGTTTAACAGTCTCAATGCAGAATGGTTTATCTCTGCATCGGAAGCACTGATTTATTTTATTGTCGGGCTGATTCTGGCCAAGATGGCTAGTCGAGGTGTTCGTCAATGGAGTAAAAACCGTTTTGATACCCATCAACAGCTTTTGATGGCACGCGTGGCGTCGTATTTGATTTTGTTGGTGTTTGTTGTGATGGGCTTAAATGCGATCGGTTTCAACCTCGGCGTTTTAATTGGTGCCGCCGGGGTGTTATCCGTTGCTATTGGTTTTGCTTCACAAACATCGGCCTCCAATATTATCAGTGGTTTGTTTTTAGTCGCTGAGCGACCTTTTTCTGTCGGTGACTTAATCAAGGTGGGGGAGACCACCGGTGAAGTACTTTCTATCGATTTGTTATCGGTGAAATTACGTACCTTTGATAATTTGTTTGTGCGCATTCCAAACGAAACATTGATTAAGTCAGAAGTCACAACATTGACGCGTTTTCCTATCAGACGAATTGATTTAAGTATTGCTGTTGCGCTGAAAGAAGATATCAAGGCGGTCAGAAAAGTCCTGGAGAAAGTGGCAGAGGCCAATCCACTTTGCCTTGATGAGCCCAAACCAAAATTTGTGTTTCTGGGCTTTGGCGACTCATCGCTGAATATGCAGTTTTCGGTATGGGTGAAGCGTGAGAGTTTTATTGAACTCAAAAACAGTATTCATGAAGAAATCAAAGAAGCGTTTGACGCTGAATCGATAGAAATTCCTTTTCCACATCGTTCCCTATATACCGGTTCTGTAACAGAACCTTTTCCGATTCGTTTGGTAACAGATAATGAACCAAAGCCAAATATGGACAACAAAGAATAGCGGCTGTCGGCCACAGCCTATCTACGATAAGATCAGCAGAAAAACTCAGATTAAAGGGAGACTCAGTGGCAAAGCTCAGCGGACAATTGTCCAAAATGCAGGTCAGCCTGACTAACAATAGACAAGCACATTATGCAATGAAGCTCGATGAGCAAGTATTCGCTTTAAATGAGGTGATCGGTCAGCCGATTTCCTTACACTATCAGGGTGAAATCCATTGTCTGAATTGCGATCGTCTAACGAAAAAAAGTTTCAGTGGTGGCTTTTGTTTTCCCTGTTCGCAGAAGTTAGCACAATGTGATTTGTGTTTTATGAAGCCAGAGCTTTGCCACTATGATCAGGGCACCTGCCGTGAACCGGAGTGGGGTGAAGCGGTATGTATGCAAGACCATATTGTGTATCTGGCAAACAGTTCTGGTTTAAAAGTCGGTATCACCCGTATTAATCAGATTCCAACACGGTGGATTGATCAGGGTGCCACTCAGGCTGTGCCTATTTTTCGGGTAAAAAGCCGTTATCAATCGGGCTTGGTTGAGGTGATGTTTAAACAGCATGTATCTGACCGAACTGACTGGCGGAAAATGTTAAAAGGCGAAGCAGAACCGCTTGATTTGGCTGCGGAAAGAGATCGATTATTAGCCTTGTGTGAGAGTGAAATAAGCTTACTGCAACAACAGTTTGGCGAGTCAGCTATTCAAGTATTAACAGCTGAGCCTGTGCAAACGATTGAATACCCGGTGAATGCCTATCCGAAAAAAGTCAGTTCATTTAATTTTGATAAAACGGCAACTGTTGAAGGACGGTTGGATGGCATTAAAGGCCAGTATCTGATTTTAGATAACGGTGTTATTAATCTCCGCAAATTTAGCGGTTATCACATCGAAGTGGAGGTATAAATGTTTTACCGCATTATGCGAGATCTGATGTTTCGTCTTGATGCCGAGAAGGCCCATCATCTTGGTTTAGTTGGTCTTGATTGGCTGGAAATGACCGGTGCGTCATGGCTGATGACTCGCAAGATGAAAATGACGCCAGTTCGCGTGATGGGTCTGACGTTTCCGAATGCCGTCGGGCTTGCCGCCGGGCTGGATAAAAATGGTGATCACATTGAAGCGATGTCGGCACTCGGGTTTGGCTTTGTTGAGATTGGTACAGTCACACCACGACCACAACCGGGTAATCCTAAACCGCGATTATTTCGTATTCCTGAAGCACAGGGCATTATCAATCGAATGGGTTTTAACAACCTGGGCGTGGATCATCTTATTCAGCAAGTACAAGCAGCGGATACAAAAACCTTAATTGGTATTAATATCGGTAAAAACTTTGATACCCCTGTTGAGAAAGCGGTAGATGACTATTTAATAGGTCTTAATAAGGTTTATCCTCACGCTGACTATGTCACTATTAATATTTCCTCGCCAAATACGCCAGGCCTTCGCACGCTTCAGTTTGGCGAGTCTCTGGACAGCTTGTTATCAGCCTTAAAAAAGGCACAGGCTGATTTAGCAGAACAACATAACAAATATGTACCGATGGCCGTGAAGGTTGCGCCAGATCTGACAACTGATGAAGTGTCGCAACTGGCACAGGCATTCAATAAACATAAAATTGATGCGGTGATTGCCACCAACACGACGATGGATCGTGAGGCGGTAGCAGGCCTGCAGAATGCTGATGAGGCGGGCGGTTTGAGCGGTGCACCTGTTTTTGAAAAATCAACGGAAATTGTCAGACTTTTCCGCGAAGCACTTGATGATGACTTGCCTATCATCGCTGCCGGTGGAATCATGTCTGCTCAACAAGCGTTAGCCAAGTTGGATGCGGGTGCATCCCTTGTACAAATTTATAGTGGCCTGATTTATCAAGGCCCCACGCTTATTCGAGAAGTGATTCAATCCATATCAAAGAGGAACTAACATGGAAACTGCAACCGGAAGTATTGTTGTATTCTGGCTGATCAATATTCTCTATGCTGCGATCATTGTTTTTGTCGGTCGTATAGTGGTCAAGTGGCTGGTAAAAATGTCACGCAAACTGATGGTCAGAGCAAACCTTGATCCTATTCTGATTAATTTCTTTAGCACCATTGCCAACGCCATTTTATTATTATTCGTACTGATTGCTGCTTTAGACCAACTGGGTGTCGATACCACCTCGATGATCGCTGTGCTGGGTGCAGCAGGTTTGGCGATTGGTCTGGCTTTAAAAGACTCACTACAAAACTTTGCTGCCGGCGTGATGCTTATCCTTTTCAGACCCTTCAAAATTGGTGATTTTGTTGAAGCTGGAGGTACCGCAGGTGTCATTGAGACAATCACTATTTTCAATACGATTATGAAGACGGGTGATAACCGTGAAGTTATCGTCCCCAATGGTTTGATTTATGGCGATACCATCACTAACTATTCAGCAAAAGATACCCGACGCATCGATATGGTGTTTGGTATCGGTTATGACGATGATTTGCTCAAAGCGAAAAAATTACTGACTGATATTGTCACCGGTCATGAAAAAGTCATGGCAGATCCTGCTCCTGTTATTCGTGTGTCTGAATTAGCGGATAGCAGTGTGAATTTTGACGTGCGCCCATGGGTGGCTGCCGATGATTACTGGCTAGTCCGTTCGGAATTGATTGAAACCATCAAATTAGCGTTTGATGAAAACGGTATTTCTATTCCGTACCCACAAATGGACATTCACTTTAATAATCTTGATAAAGAAGATGAAAAGGCCGCTTAAAACGCATCTTTCCAAGCTCTTAATGCTGTAAAAACAGCCTGACTATCTGCCAGTGGGCGACCGGAAAAGGATTCGGCCGCCTTTTTTATACTGTCTAACTCACAACGCAGGAAAGGGTTGGTGGCCAGCTCATCTTGCATCAATGAAGGAACGGTAGCTTGCTGCTGCTGGCGAGCTTTTTCTGTTTGTTCAAAGCGTTGTATCAGCAAGGTATTATCTGGCTCAACTGCTTTAGCAAAACGTAAATTGGCTAATGTGTATTCATGAGCACAATAGATTTCTGTTGTGGCAGGCAAGGTTGCCAGATGGCTGAGTGAGGAATGTAATTGCTCTGCGGTTCCACCTAATAAGCGTCCGCAGCCGGCTGCAAATAGCGTATCACCGCAGAACAGTTTTCCTTCAGCCAAATAGCTAATGTGACCGGGAGTATGGCCTGGTGTATTTAAAACAGTAAATTCAGGAAATGCGGGGTCGATAGCAATGGTGTCTCTGCCAGTTTGTGGATGAGTCACCCCATTTATGTTTTCATTGGCAGGACCATAAACGGGAATGGCGACGTCTTTTGTTAACTCAACAATGCCCGCAGTATGATCGGCATGGTGGTGAGTAATCAATATAGCAATAAGGTCCAGATATTTGGCTCTTAAGGTGTTCAGAACGGGCGTCGCATCACCTGGATCAACGGCAATGACTTTATTCGTGCCTTGCGCTTGAATAAGCCAGATATAATTGTCTTCAAATGCGGGAATTCTGTGCACACTCAGCATGATTTCTCCTTTAATGGGCTCACAGTATGAATGAGAACAAACAACGACGACTGAATCAATGGTGGCATAGTCCACTGGGAGAGATGCTCGTCCAACATGAGCAGGATACCCTGACATCTCTCAATCATCCTCTAGTCGGGTATTTTTATGTTCAATTAGGTGGTCATTATTCTTTGTTTCCACCCTCTAATCGAGCGATTAAAACAAGTATTGTAGGCCCAACGGGTGATTTAAATGCCAGCGCTGAGTCGCTGCCTTTCAAGTCTCACAGTATAGATAATTTATTACTTTTGCATGTGTTGGAGTATGCCCATGACCCGCATCAGGTATTGCGGGAAACAGAAAGAGTTCTTGGCGCCGACGGTCGAGTCATTTTATGCAGTTTCAATCCCTGGAGTTTGTGGGGGTTGCGCCGCTTGTTTTCATGGCAGGACAATGCGCCTTGGCATGGTCATTTTTTTACCCAAACCCGTATCAGGGATTGGTTGGCACTATTAAACTTTGAAGTGGTTGAACACCATAAAGTCATGTTCAGACCGCCATTTAGCCGAGCGAGTTGGTTAAATAGGTGCCGTTTTTTAGAGCGCTGGGGTAAACGTTTATGGCCGTGTTTTGGTGGCGTGACGATTGTAGTGGCATGCAAAAGAACTATCCCGCTCAACCCGCTTAAACAACGCTGGCGTCAACCGAATTTATTTCCGTCAGCCGGTTTAGTGAATAAGCCGATAACAAGAGAAGGAACAGATGGACCACGTTGAGTTATTTACTGATGGTGCCTGTAGTGGCAATCCCGGCCCAGGTGGTTGGGGAGTGATATTACGAGCAAAGGGACAAGAAAAAGAACTGTCCGGTGCCGAAAAAAATACCACGAATAATCAAATGGAAATGATGGCTGTAATCGCCGGACTTGAAGCATTAAAGCGCCCATGTCAGGTCACCATTACCACGGATTCACAGTATGTCATTAAAGGCATGACCGAATGGTTAACAGGCTGGAAAGCCAAAAACTGGAAAACAGCAGCAAAAAAACCAGTGAAGAATGTTGAACTCTGGCAGCGCCTTGATAAAGCAGTAGCGCCTCATCAGGTAAAATGGGAATGGGTGAGAGGTCATCAGGGACATGTTGAAAACGAACGCGCAGATCAATTAGCTGTTGCCGCCAGAGAACAAATAGCCGCTAAGAAATAAGAGGACACCATGGCAGAAAATGTTGTTAAACGACAAGTGATTCTGGATACCGAAACCACCGGTATCAGCACCGCTGAAGATCATCGTATTATTGAGATTGGCTGTGTGGAAATGGTTAATCGCCGCCTGACCGGACAAACATTTCATCAATATATCAATCCTCATCGTGAGATTGATGCTGGTGCGATTGAGGTTCACGGTATCACTAATGAATTTTTAGCGGATAAACCCAGCTTTGAAGATATTGCTGAAGATTTTTTGCAATTCATTGAAGGTGCCGAGTTAATTATTCATAACGCCCCGTTCGATGTTGGCTTTATTGATCACGAGCTCAAAAAATTGAGCGGCGAAAAGCGCCGTGTTAATTCGCTTTGCACAGTATTAGATACTTTAAAAATGGCCAGGGACAAACATCCGGGCCAGAAAAACAATCTCGATGCCTTATGTAAACGTTATGACGTGGATAACTCCAACCGTGAGTTACATGGAGCCTTACTGGATGCTGAGATTTTAGCGGACGTTTATTTAGCAATGACCGGTGGCCAGGTTAGTATGTTGCTGGCCGCTAACGAAGAGGAAACGGCAACCTCAACCACATCAGGAAGCGAAGCTGAAGAAGTGATTGCGACTGTAAAGTCCAGAAAACTCAAAGTCATCCGAGCCTCGGAGGAAGAACTTGCTGCGCATGAGGCGATGTTAGAAAAAGTGCAGAAAAGCAGTGGTGGGGAATGTGTTTGGTTGAGAGAATCATAGTCTTTAAGACTTTTAGGGTTGTAGGTTGGGTTGAGGAACGAAACACAACACGCTCGTTGAATTAAAGTATCGAAGCTGCCGCGGGGCGTTCATTTAATTGGATTCGTGACATCCATGTCACTCACCCTTTGGGCGCTTCCGGCGTCCAAATTCGTTCCGGACAAATTTGTCGCTACGCTCAAACATGTGTCCACTTAATCCACAAAATGCAGTGAATTTTTAGCGGCAATAGACGGGAAGGTTGGGAGCTTTTTTAATCCCCGTTTGTGCTGATGAGGAATAGCATTTATTCAGGTCTTAGGGAGGCTAGTGTTTGAGCGTAGCGAGTTTTAGCCGACCGCCTGAATCAATGTTATGACGAGTGGAGCCGCAGGCCAGCACGGTGGGGTGCCCTAGGGTTGTTAGGGAAATGGGCAAGCACAAACATCGTCGGGAACGATTTTGAATTGCGAAGCAACCTGCTTGCAGATGAGTCACAGGGAAGTGGCGAATATTTCCCTGACTCGCCAGCAAGGCGAAACTAAAGACTTATAAATCTAAAATAAACCTTCGTGTATTGATGATGGTTTGTTTTTTTACGTTGCCATTGAGGCGTGCATTTATTTTTGGACAAGCAAAATAAATGAACTCGGACTTAGCCGGAAACTTCGAAGCTTAAATAATCAAATAACGCTTTGAATACAAGTAATCACAAAAAAATCAATAAATTCCAAAGTTTTCCTTGAAATCAAATTTTTTACCCCCAGATTGACGTTCTGTTAGAAGCAAAGCGGAATACATCATCATGAGCAATGAAGAAATTGAAAAGCCAGAAGTAGAAGCGAGTGAGCAAGCTGAAACTGAGGCATCATCAGAAACAGAAAAAACAACAGAACAGTTGTTGGAAGAAGCACAAAAACAAGCAGAAGAAAACTGGAACCAGGTGTTATTAGCTCGTGCTGATCTGGAAAATGTTCGTCGCCGTCATGCTCGGGACCTGGAAAATGCCCATAAACACGCTTTAGATAAGTTTGTGAATGAGCTTTTACCCATTTGTGACAGCCTTGAACTTGGCTTAAATGCGGCTAAATCAGAGTCAGCGACGCTAGATGCTGTTCGCGATGGTATGAGTATGACCATGAAAATGTTACTCGACAATATTGGCAAGCTTGGCTTGGAACAGGTTGATCCCGTGGGCCAACCGTTTGACCCTGAATTACACCAAGCTGTGTCTATGCAACCTGCCGATGGCATTGAAGCCAATCATGTTATTAGCGTGATGCAGAAAGGCTATAGCTTCAATGGCCGTTTACTTCGACCGGCAATGGTTGTGGTCTCTCAATAAAAATACATTCGGGGCTTGAAATTTTAATTTTATCCCCCAATTACTTATCCGAAGGCGGCTTAAATAGCCAGCAAGATACAAGATTGATGGAGTATAAAAATGGGAAAAATTATTGGTATTGACTTAGGAACAACAAATTCCTGTGTCGCAGTGATGGAAGATGGCAAAGCACGCGTTATCGAAAACAGCGAAGGCGATCGCACTACGCCATCAATCATTGCTTTTACAAAAGATGACGAAGTCTTAGTTGGTCAGTCTGCAAAACGTCAGGCGGTCACTAATCCAAACAATACACTGTACGGTATCAAACGTTTGATCGGCCGTAAGTTTAAAGAAGATGTCGTTCAGCGTGACATCGATATGGTGCCCTACAAAATCGTTGAAGCAGACAATGGCGATGCCTGGGTGTCTGTTAACGATAAAAAAATGGCGCCACCTGAAATTTCAGCACGTGTTCTGATGAAAATGAAGAAAACCGCTGAAGAATTCCTGGGTGAACCTGTCACAGAAGCGGTGGTCACTGTACCTGCTTACTTCAACGACTCACAACGTCAGGCAACCAAAGACGCGGGTAAAATTGCCGGTCTGGAAGTTAAACGTATTATCAACGAACCAACCGCTGCTGCACTGGCATACGGCATGGACAAAAAACGCGGCGATTCTACCGTTGTTGTTTATGACCTAGGTGGTGGTACATTCGACGTATCAATCATTGAGATTGCGGATATTGAAGGCGAACATCAATTTGAAGTATTAGCGACTAATGGTGATACCTTCTTAGGTGGTGAAGATTTCGACCAACGCATCATTGATTATTTAGTGGCTGAGTTCAAGAAAGATCAAGGTGTTGACCTGGCAAAAGATCCACTCGCTCTGCAACGTCTGAAAGATGCGGCTGAAAAAGCGAAGATCGAACTGTCTTCAAGCCAGCAAACAGATATTAACCTGCCTTACATCACGGCTGATGCATCAGGTCCTAAACACATGGAAATGCGTTTAACTCGTGCTAAGTTGGAATCATTGGTTGAAGACCTGATTTCACGCAGCATGGAGCCATGTAAAATGGCACTGAAAGATGCTGGCCTATCTACATCTGAAATCAACGATGTGATTTTAGTCGGTGGTCAAACCCGCATGCCTAAAGTGCAGGAAGCGGTTAAAGAAATGTTTGGTAAAGAGCCTCGTCGTGATGTGAACCCTGACGAAGCGGTTGCAGTGGGTGCTGCTATCCAGGCAGCGGTGCTTTCAGGTGATGTTAAAGACGTATTGTTACTTGACGTCACGCCACTGAGCCTGGGTATTGAAACCATGGGTGGTGTGATGACTAAACTGGTTGAGAAAAACACCACGATTCCAACAAAAGCGAATCAAGTGTTCTCAACAGCAGAGGACAATCAACCCGCGGTAACCATTCATGTGCTTCAAGGTGAGCGTGAAATGGCATCAGCGAATAAATCACTGGGTCGTTTTGACTTGGCAGATATTCCTCCTGCTCCACGTGGTACACCGCAAATCGAAGTGACATTTGATATTGATGCTAACGGTATTCTTAACGTATCAGCAGCAGATAAAGCGACAGGCAAAAAACAATCTATCGTGATTAAAGCGTCTAGTGGCTTATCTGATGAAGAAGTTGAGAAAATGGTGAAAGATGCAGAAGCGCATGCGGATGAAGATCGTAAATTCCATGAGCTAGTGACTGCACGTAACCAAGCTGATGCATTAATTCACGGCACAGAAAAATCACTTAAAGATTTAGGTGATAAAGTTGAAGCTGATGAAAAAGCAAAAATTGAATCAGCGATCGCCGCTTTACAAGAAGCGATTAAAGGCGAAGACAAAGACGACATTGAAGCAAAAACAACCGCTTTAAGTGAAGTCGCTGGCAAGTTAGCAGAACGTGCTTATGCAGAAAATGCAGAAGCCGGTGCTGATGCAGGTCAAGCTGACAATGCAAAAGCAGGTGATGACGTCGTTGACGCTGAGTTTGAAGAAGTTGACGACGACAACAAAAAATAATCTTTAACGAGATTATGTTGAGCATGGCAAACAGGCGTCAGGAATTTCCGGCGCCTGTTTTGTCGTTTTAGGTAGTTGGGAAAAAGAATAATGGCCAAAAGAGACTATTACGAAGTTTTAGAATTATCACGCACGGCGACTGAAGCTGAAATCAAAAAAGCCTATCGTCGCATGGCGATGAAATATCATCCGGACAGAAATCCCGATGATGCTGAAGCTGAGTCCAAGTTTAAGGAAGCCAAAGAAGCCTACGAAATTTTATCTGATAGTCAAAAACGTGCTGCCTATGATCAGTTTGGTCATGAGGGTGTGGATCAATCCATGGGTGGAGGATTCAGAAGTAGTGGCGGCTTCAGCGATATTTTTGGTGATGTATTTAATGATATTTTCGGCGGTGGTGGCGGTGGCCGACAGCAGGCTTATCGCGGTGCTGATTTAAGATACCGTCTTGATTTGTCATTGGAAGATGCCGTTGCCGGAACCACGGCGAAGATACGTATTCCGGTCAATGTTGAATGTAACACCTGTGATGGCAGTGGTGCCAAGAAAGGCACACAGCCTGTTACCTGTACCACCTGTGGTGGTCATGGTCAGGTACGTATTCAGCAAGGATTCTTCACCATGCAACAGCCGTGTCCTCATTGTCGGGGCACAGGTAAAATGATTAAAGAGCCTTGCCCAGACTGTCATGGTGAGGGGCTGGTTCAGGAAGAAAAAACACTGCAAGTGAAAGTCCCTGCTGGTGTCGATACAGGCGACCGTATCCGTCTGGCGGGTGAAGGTGAAGCGGGTACACATGGTGCCCCTGCTGGTGATTTATATGTTGAAGTATCAGTCAGCCGACATGATGTCTTCACTCGTGATGGTACAAATTTATTTTGCGATGTGCCATTGAGTTTCGTCACTGCCGCATTGGGCGGTGAAGTGGAAGTACCGACCTTGGAAGGCAAAGCCAATCTGAAGATTCCAGAAGGCACGCAAACCGGCCAGCAATTCCGCCTTAAAGGGAAAGGTGTGCAGTCAGTTCGTGGTGGCGCAACCGGCGATCTTTTATGTCGGGTTATTATCGAAACACCAGTGAAGTTATCAAAAAAACAGAAAGAATTATTGCAAGAGTTTGAGGGCGATCTGAAAGGGGGTGGTGAAAAGCACAACCCGAAACATAGCTCCTGGCTGGATGCGGTAAAACGTTTTTTTGAATAATATGATGTGCTGACATCATTAAGCGAAATGAAAAAGGAATAATTATGGCAACTAAGATTGCGATTAATGGCGCTGCTGGCAGAATGGGGCGTTGTCTGATTCAGGCTGTAGAACAGACTGAGGGATTAGCACTCAGCGCAGCCATTGATCGCGCCGATTCTTCGTTGATAGGTGCAGATGCCGGTGAAGTAGCTGGCGTTGGTAAACTGGGTATTGCGATTAGCTCCGATATCGAACAAGCCACAAAAGACTCTGACATTATTATTGATTTCACCCTGCCTGAAGTGACTATGGCTTTATTACCTGCTTGTGTTGCTAACCAATGTCGACCAGTTATTGGTACAACGGGCTTTGATGCAGACCAAAAACAAGCGATAGAAGATGCGGCAAAGCAAGTAGCGACGATTTTGGCGCCAAATATGAGTGTTGGGGTGAACCTGTCATTAAAATTGTTGGATATTGCCGCGCGTGTATTAGGTGATGATGTCGATATTGAAATTGTTGAAGCACACCACCGCCATAAAGTTGATGCGCCATCGGGCACCGCATTGCGTATGGGTGAAGTGGTTGCCGATGCTTTAGGTCGTGATCTTAAACAGTGTGCTGTTTATGGTCGTGAAGGACGTACCGGAGAACGTGATAGAAATACGATTGGGTTTGCCACGGTTCGCGCAGGCGATATTGTGGGTGACCATACAGTTATGTTTGCCGCCGAAGGTGAACGTGTAGAGATTACTCATAAAGCCTCTAGTCGTATGACTTTTGCATTCGGTGCCATGCGTGCATCTAGCTGGTTGATGCAGAAGCAAAATGGGTTATTTGATATGCAGGATGTCTTAGGTTTATCTTAAATTCCGACTGACAACTTTCTGTTAGAGCTCTGCTTCTGATCTCTAAATTTCTTTACCAATACCCTGCTTCATGCAGGGTATTGTACTTTTCTCTTAACTTACTTATATAATCGAACCAACGCATTAACAGGTTGGATTGATGGCACCACATGCTCAGATTCTCATAGTTGACGATGTCCCTGACAATATTCAGGTCGCTATGAATTTGCTGAGAGAAGACAGTTATGAGTTTTCTTTTGCCAATAGTGGCGAAAAAGCATTATCAATTCTCAATAGTGATGATGCTGATTTTGACCTTATTCTGCTCGATATAATGATGCCTGGTATCGATGGTTATGAAACCTGTAAACGCATAAAGGCTAGCTCACAATATCAGGATATTCCTATCATATTCCTCACGGCCAAAGCCGATGTTGACTCGATTGCCAAGGCATTTCAGGCTGGCGGGGTCGATTATGTGACCAAACCGTTTCATGCTGCTGAGCTGTTAGCACGTGTCAGAACCCATATCCAGCTATACCAAACCAAAAAGTGGCTCGAACAACAAAATATTGACCTTGAGACAAAATCCCGTTTCGCCCAGGCTCGATTATTATCTGAATTAGAAAACAGCCAAAAAGAATTAATCTGGTTTTTAACTGAGCTGATGGAATCGACATCAGATGAAACAGGCAAACACATACGTCGTGTGGCAGAAATCTCAGCATTATTGGCAAAACTTCATCCGACATTAACGGATATGGATGCAGATACCCTTTATCATGCTTCACCGATGCACGATATCGGTAAGATGACAGTGCCTCATGAGATTCTTCATAAGCCAGGGAAATATACGCCGGAAGAGTTTGAGATCATGAAATCGCATACCACTAATGCCTATAAATTATTGTCTGGTTCCAAACGTAAATTAATTAAATCAGCGGCGATTATTGCTCATCAACATCATGAAAAATGGGATGGCAGTGGCTATCCGAGAGCGCTAAAGGGCGATGATATCCACATATATGGTCGTATCGTGGCATTAGCGGATGTGTTTGATGCCTTAACCCATCAACGTTGTTATAAACCTGCCTGGTCTGTGAATGAGGCTATTGAGTTCATTAAAGAACAGCGAGGTCTTCACTTTGATCCTGAATTAGTGGACTTGATGATACAGAATCTTGATAAGTTTGCTGAAATAGTGAAATAGAAGCATATAAGATGAATGATGATTTAATAACAAAAAGAATGATGTTTATCACTTTGTTCTTTCTGTTATTAAATGTGGTCGTTACTTTGTTTAGCTCGACTGTTATGGCGGATAACGAAACGGTTAAAACACAGTATCAGACACCAGTATTACTAACGCAGGAAGAAATTGACTGGATAGAAACACATCCAGTAGTGATTGTCGGTGGAGGCGCTGAGTGGCCACCCTACGATTTTATTGATTCGAAAGGCCAGTATCAGGGCATAGCTAGAGACTACCTTAATATTATTTCATCGTTAACCGGTTTGAAATTCAAATATGAGGAGACAGGTACTTGGCGCGATCACCTTAAACAGTTTGTGGCGGGAGAAATTGATTTATTACCCGCCGTATTCATGACACAGGAAAAGTCATCATATATGGCTTTTTCCAGTCCCTATCACGAAGCAGTAGAGTATTTTTTTATTCGCAGTGATATCAAGCTGGATGACAAAAACTCTCTGGATAATTTACGGGTCGCTTTACCGAGAGATGACTCTCGCATCAGTACGATTAAACGTTATTTCCCTGAACTCAATATTGTTGAAACCAACACTGCAGATGAGGCTATTGAGCTGGTTTTAAATGGCAAAGCCGACTTGTTGTATGACTACTATGCGGTATTAAGTTACAAGCTGGACAGGCAAGGGATCCTGAATATCGAACCCTTACAGTCAACACGCTATTTAGGGAGTGAGAATCTCTATATGGCTACGCAGAAATCTGAGCCAGTGTTGTTATCCATTATTGATAAAGGTTTGCTGGCTATCTCTGCTGTGCAAAAACGTAGTATTGATGACAAGTGGTTCAAACGAAATATTATCGCAGAAGGCGTTTCCAAAAATATTATCCTGTCACCGAGTGAACAAGCCTGGTTAAACGAACATAAAACAATTCGCTTTACGGGTGATCCAAATTGGTTGCCCTACGAAGCATTTGATAAAGATGGCAACTATATTGGTATTGTTGCTGAATATTTGCATTTGATAGAAAAGAAGCTGGGTATCACGATTGAGTATGTTCCAACGTCCAGTTGGACTGAATCTATTGACCTGATTAAGTCTGGTAAAGTCGATATGATTTCAGAAACCAGTGATTCTACTCTGGGTCAGTTTCTTACTTTCACCAGGCCGTATTTAAATAGTCCGATTGTTGTCGTGATGCGTGATGACAATGTCTATGTCGAAAGTCTTTCTTCCATAAAAAAGAAAAAAATTGCGGTCATTCATGAATATGGTTATGTGAATAATATTCGTAACCAGTATCCCGAAATTAACTTCATCGAAGTCATGAGCATTCAGGATGGCCTAACAGCTGTGTCTACGGGAAAAGTAGATGCATTGGTCGCAACATTGGCACAAGCCAGCTATCACATTGCAGAGATGGGGATTAATAATATCAGGATAGTGGGTGAAACCGGGTTTAAAACCTCTCTTGCATTCGGCTTTAGTGAGGCATATCAGCCTATGGTGAGTCTTTTTAATCGCACATTTAATGCGATTTCGCTTACAGAGAAACAACGTATTCTGGATGAATGGGGAAAAGATAAATACGCAACGATCGTTGATTACAGTCTTGTTTTGAAGGTTATTGCAGTATTTCTGGTAGTAGTAGCATGGATTTTATATTGGAATAGAAAGCTCGCTGCTCAGATTCGTTTGCGGGAAGCGGCCGAAGCACAGACAAAAACATTGATAGATCATCTTCCCTTGCAAATTTCGGTGACACGCTATGATGGCCAGATTATTACTGGTAACCCGCAAGCCTTATTAGATTACAACCTACAAATAGATGAATTGGAGCGATTTAATATTCTCGATTTTTACGCCAATCCAAGTCAGCGTGAGGATGTTCTGGAAGATATAAGAACAAAAGGGTTTGTCGATCAGAAAATCGTCCAGTTTAAAAAACTGGATGGTGAAGAACGCTCAATGATGGTGTCTATCATGCCCATCAAATATCAGAATCAAGATGCCTTGTTGGGTATTGCGGTGGATCTCACGGACAGGCTGGAGATGGAAGCACAGTTGCTGGAGGCGAAAGAAAAAGCCGAGGTCGCTAATCGCACTAAATCTGAGTTTCTGGCCAATATGAGTCATGAAAT
>NZ_DDCG01000002.1:60802-92889 GCF_002335235.1 Methylophaga sp. UBA2012
ATGAATCAGGCTAAGCAAGAGGCAGATGCTTCCAACCAATTGAAAAGTGAATTTTTGGCCAATATGAGTCATGAAATTCGTACACCTATGAATGCCATTATTGGGTTTACCGAACTGCTTTATGAGCAGGTCAAAGACAACAAGATAAAATCCTATGTAAAAACCATTCAGTCTGCCGGCAATGATTTAATGTTATTAATAAATGACATTCTCGATTTATCCAAAATTGAGGCGGGAAAATTAGAGATTAATTACGCAGCGACAAACCCGCACGTCTTATTTGAAGAGTTATCCCATATTTTCAGTGTGCCTTTGAGAAATAAAGGCGTAGAGCTGGTATTAGAAGTAGATGCAGAAATTCCACAAAGTCTGATGTTAGACGTGGTTCGACTGCGCCAGGTATTGCTCAACTTATTAGGAAACGCCGTTAAATTTACTGAGTCAGGGCGAATAACCATGCGGGCACGTGTCGATAATAAAAATAATATCGGCAGTAAATTAGGGCTGCGTATCGATGTGGAAGATACCGGTCTTGGTATTCCAGAAGATCAATTAGACCGAATTTTTGAAGACTTTAATCAAACAGTAGGTCAGGATACCGCCAAGTTTGGTGGCACGGGGTTGGGATTATCGATTTGCAGTCGTCTCATTAAACTGATGGGTGGGACGCTTACCGTCAAGAGTCAATTGGGCAAAGGGTCGATATTTACTGTGCACTTGGATAATGTCGTTGTGGCAGCGATTGCTGCTGAAACAACATTGAATAATTACAGCGAGCCGACATTGCCGGTTTTTGCTCCGGCAACCATTCTTGTGGTTGATGATATTGAAGATAACCGGCGCTTGGTGGCTGAGAGTTTCTCTACTTCTGCACTGAAAATTATTGAGGCCGAAAATGGTAAAGAAGGGGTTGAAGCGATGAAACATCATCCTATTGATTTAGTGTTGATGGATTTACGTATGCCCGTGATGGATGGTTATCAGGCGGCAGAAAAAATTAAGGCAGAATTTGATATCCCGGTCATTGCGCTCACAGCCTCTGTGATGAAGGATGATTTTGATCGTCTCAAATCAGAGCATTTTGATGCGCATATCCGTAAGCCAGTCAAAAAGGCCGAACTCTACCATAAGCTGGCCGAATTCTTAGTGCATGAACAGCCTAGTGATTCAGACATGGCTCACGCTAATGATCAGATGCCCGTCTTATCGAAATATGAAATTAGTGTATTACCGACTATTCTCGGCTTTATGGAGAGCAAAATGCCGATTTGGAAGATGGTCAAAGAAAGCAATAATATGAGTGAAATTAAACGTTTTGCATCGGACCTGAACCAAGTCGCAGATAAAGAGAAATTCACACCTTTAGCCAATTATGCCCAGCAACTTCTGGATAAAGTAGAAGTATTCGATATTCAGGGCATGACGGACTTATTGTCCGATTATCCCTTCCTATATAAGCGCTTAAGTCAGTCTGATTAGTATTTCTGGGCTCTCAGTTTAGCTACTTCTGCTCCGGAGACGTCGCCAGCCCGTAATCTGATTTCGGTGATCAACTGCCAGAAACGTTTCAGAAGAACTTGATTACCTGAGGATAACGACACGCCCTTTAAGGCGACTTGTTCTGCTAAGTCATAATCTTCCAGACTCATATGCGTCTGAGCTAAAGAATAATAGACTTTAGGATCCCTTGGGGCAATACGTTGTGCTCGTTGTAAGTTATTCTGCGCACTTCTTAAGTCACCACTGACTCTTGCTTGCTCAGCCCTGTCCAGTAAAGCAATAACAGCAGGGTTTTGTTTTTGTGGCAACTGAGCTTGCGGTGGTGGCGCTTGGTGTGAAGGGATAGATTGTCCAGGAATGGCTTCTTCCACAGGCGGATAGGCATGAGTTTCAGGCGTTGGCTGTTGAGGAGGCAGGTTACTACGATCATCAACTGGTGGTTGTGAGGGTTGATAAGGCGATGTTGTACAGGCAGCAAGCACACTTAGCATAAGCCCCGTTACAAAAAAACGTGATACATAATTTGTCATTGTTATACCTTATTAGAACCAGTCTTTGATCCAGTTCAATGAACGTGTCACTGGGTTAGATGATTCATCTGGTTTTGTCATACATTCGGATGCTTCAGTCGGTTCTGATCCAGAAATAAAGGGTAGCAGCCTTGCACCTTCGCAGTTTTCAGCAGACAGTAAACCGGTTTCAGCGTTTATCCATAGCCATTTTATATCGTCTGGTAACGGTGCCTCAAATGATTCAAGCGGCTGAGTTTTCATAAAGCTCTTCCAGACTCTGAGTGCACCACCGGAACCGGTAAACGGCAAGGGTGAATTATCATCCAGGCCTAGCCAGACGACGGCTAAACGATTGTTACTAAATCCTGCAAACCAACTGTCGCGCTGGTCATCGGTGGTTCCTGTCTTTCCGGCTGTATTGATACTGCTCGGTAATACGGAATAAATGCTGGCAGCAGTACCGCTGTGAGTGACTTCCTGCATGGCGGTTTGAATTAGATAAACATCATCAGCATCAATAGTTTGACGTAGCTGGAATGGATAGCTGGATAATGCTTCGCCCTGACTATCTGTCACCGTGCGAATCGCTCGTACAGGTGTCTGGAAACCATTGGCAGCAATCGTTTGATACATGGTCGCTACTTCGAGGGGGGATAGTCCTTGTGCGCCAAGTAAAAGAGAGGGGTAAGCATCTAACTGACGTTTAATACCCAGCCGATTTAATGTGTTAATCACTTCTTTTAAGCCAACCTCCATACCAAGGCGAACAGTTGCAATATTATAAGAATGGGCTAAGGCATCAATCAGCATGACCTGTTGGTGTGATTGTTTGCTGAAGTTTTGTGGTTTCCATGTTTGCCCATTAGGCAGTTTCACCGTCAAGCTTGAGTCATCAACAATACTGGCCAGCGTTTTGCCATGCTCTAATGCGGTTAAATATACTGCGGGTTTTACTAGGGAGCCGATTGGGCGAAGCGAGTCTAATGCGCGGTTAAATCCTTTGTAACGGGTGTTTTTATCACCAATAACCGCAAGTACTTCACCCGTTTGTGGATCCGTGACTACCATACTGCCCTGCAATGGTTTCAGTTTGGCGCCATAGCTTTGTTGCAAAGTGTTGATGGTTTGTTTGAGTGACGTTTCAGCATGGCTTTGAGTGATGGGATCCAGGCTGGTGTAAACACGTAAACCTTCGGAATTCAGATCTTCATCACGGTAGTCACGACGAAGTTGTCGTTTTACTAAATCCAGAAACGCCGGGTAGGCTTCTTTTAATAAGGTACCTTTTTTGACGACATCAAGATCCGCATTGATAGCTTGCTGATATTGTTGCTGGGTGATTTTCCCCTGCTCAAACAACACTTGTAATACCAGGTTACGTCTTTTTTTCGCTCGTTCAGGGTGACGTCTTGGATCATAATAAGAGGGCCCCTTAACTAGTCCAGCCAGTAGCGCTAACTGATGCAATTTCAGTTCTTGTAGGGGTTGAGCAAAAAAGTAATGTGCTCCTAAACCAAAACCATGAATGGCTCGGGAGCCATCCTGTCCCAGATAGACCTCATTTAAATAAGCTTCGAGAATTTCATCTTTGCCATAATGAAGTTCTAATAACAAAGCCATGGGAATTTCGAGGAGTTTTCTGACAAGGCTGCGATCCGAGGTCAGATAAAAGTTTTTGATCAATTGCTGAGTTAACGTACTGCCACCTTGCACAAAACCACCGGCTTTAATATTAGCAACCATCGCACGAGCAATGCCTTTAGGCGATATACCGTGGTGCTGATAAAAATCCCGGTCTTCTATCGCGATCAAGGCTTCGGTCAGCATCGGCGGCGCATCTTTCAGCTGGATAAGATCCCGATCTTCGTTATTTAAGGGATAGATACCACCGATGAGTACGGGTTCAAGCCGAACCAACGGCACATCCTGCCCCTGGTAATCTCTCAATTGTGTTAGGCCTTGGCCATCAAAATCGAGAATCAGTTTTCTTGCCGGCTCCATACCGTCACTGAAGCGGAATCCCCGAGTTGCAATAATGGCTTTTGATGTCGAAAATGCGGCTTGCCCCGGTTGGGCTGCTTTGTTGGTAAACTGATAACCCAAGCCTCTCAGCTCGATTTTTAAGTCAGCAATCGATATTGGCGCACCCGCATATAGTTCCAGTGGACGTGCATACACCTTGGCAGGAACCGCCCAACGTTTGCCTTCAAACTGGCTACGGATTTGAGCATCAAGAAACAGCGTTAACAAACCGAGCAGAACGAGGATCGTAAAAGCGATCTTGAGTAAGCTTGAGCGACTGATGAAACCAGTTTGTTTTTTTCTTCGGGAGCTTGTTTTTTTTGAGCGTGTACGTTTTTTAGCGGGCGTTTTCTTTTGAGCCATGAGATTCTCAGCTTAGGATACGAGCCTGTTCAGGCGGTAATTCAATAACAACATTAAAACATGATGTTGGCATTAAGTGATAACAGTCCTCCTTAATATGCGGCGTTCAGCGGAAACGAATCGTTAAAACGCGCAGCAGTGAAAATTGTCAGAGGTCTGATCCTGTTTGTAGATAAATCAGGGCAATGGAAACCGATACGCTTGTGCTCTAAGTCATTACTTTTTTTACAGTTCGTCAAAACAGGCACGCCTAAAAAGCGCTAACAGCTTGATTTCGCATTATGCAATTTGTCTGGTAATATGCAGAACTCCAAAAGAGTTTCATGCGTAGTTTTTCACCTGAAACGACAAAAGTACAACTGTAGCGAGCGTTTATGGCTTTAGAGACACCAGTCTGTGAATTTGGTTTGCCTGCTGTGGATTTTTCTCTGCCAGGAACAGACGGTAAAATTTGGACATTAGATGAGTGTCGTGGTGAAAATGGACTATTAGTGATGTTCATTTGTAACCATTGTCCGTACGTACAAGCGATCATGGATCGACTTGTCCGTGATACGAATGCGCTGAAAGAGTTGGGCGTTAACTCTGTCGCCATTATGTCTAATGATGTGAATGACTATCCAGAAGATGCTTTCGATAATATGAAACGCGTTGCTGAACAGCAGCAGTTTTCATTTCCTTATTTGTATGACGAAACACAACAGGTTGCCCAGGCTTATGGTGCAGTCTGCACGCCCGATTTTTTTGGTTATAACGGTGATTTGCAACTACAATATCGCGGTCGTTTAGATGCCAGTAAAAAACAAGCAGCGGCATCTGATGTCAGACGAGATTTGTTTGAAGCAATGAAACAAGTGGCAGAAACAGGCCACGGCCCAGAAAATCAAATACCTAGTATGGGTTGCTCGATCAAATGGCGGGCAGCTTAATTTTTTTTAATAGGAGAATGTAGATAATGGCTACACGTAGACATTTAGCTAATGCTATCCGTGCGCTGAGCATGGACGCAGTACAAAAGGCGAACTCGGGTCACCCCGGCGCGCCTATGGGTATGGCAGATATTGCCGAAGTGTTATGGAATGACCATTTAAAACACAACCCAAACAACCCAAATTGGGCTGATCGTGACCGTTTCATCCTATCTAATGGTCACGGTTCTATGTTGATTTATTCATTGTTGCACTTGTCAGGTTATGACTTGCCAATGGATTCAATCAAAACATTCCGCCAATTACATTCACAATGTGCGGGTCACCCTGAATACGGTTATGCACCAGGTGTTGAAACAACAACAGGTCCATTAGGCCAAGGTATCACCAACGGTGTTGGTTTTGCGATGGCTGAAAAACTGATGGCTGACCAATTCAACAAACCAGGTCATGACATCGTTAACCACCACACCTATGTATTCATGGGCGACGGTTGTTTGATGGAAGGTGTTTCTCATGAAGCATGTGCACTTGCGGGTACATGGGGTCTGGGTAACCTGATCGCATTCTGGGATGACAACAATATCTCTATCGACGGTCATATTGATGGCTGGTACACAGATGACACTGCTAAACGTTTCGAAGCTTACGGCTGGCACGTTCAATCAGTTGATGGTCATGACGCTGATGCGATCAACGCAGCTATTGAAGCAGCGAAAAAAGTCACTGACAAACCTTCACTGATCTGCTGTAAAACCATCATCGGTTTCGGTTCACCAAACAAATCAGCTAGCCATGATTGCCACGGTGCTGCATTAGGTGAAGAAGAAGTTGCATTAACTCGTAAAGAGCTAGGTTGGGACTACGAACCTTTTGTTATTCCTGAAGACGTTTATGCAGGTTGGGATGCAAAAGCAAAAGGTGATGCTGCTGAAGCTGAATGGAACAAAAAGTTCGACGCTTATGCTGCTGAATACCCAGAATTAGCTGCTGAATTTAAACGCCGCATGGCAGGTGAATTACCCGCTGACTGGAAACAATTCACAGATAAAATGATCGCTGATTTCAACGATAAAGCAGAAAGCGTTGCTTCACGTAAAGCATCACAAAACGTTATCACTGCTTTAGCGCCTGAATTACCAGAATTTATCGGTGGTTCTGCTGACTTAACAGGTTCTAACCTGACAAGCTGCTCAAGCTTCAAACATGTTTCTGGTAAAGAGCCAGGTAACTACATTTCATACGGTGTTCGTGAGTTTGGTATGTATGCCATCATGAATGGTATGGCTCTGCACGGTGGTTTACTGCCTTACGGTGGTACGTTCCACATGTTCTCTGACTATGCTAAGTCTGCTTTACGTATGGCGGCATTGATGAAGCAACGCACAATTGCTATCTTGACTCATGACTCTATCGGTCAGGGTGAAGACGGTCCTACTCACCAACCAATCGAAAACACAGCAGGTCTGCGTTACATTCCTAACATGGATGTATGGCGTCCTTCTGATGAAACTGAAGTTGCTGTGGCTTGGGTTGCTGCCGTTGAACGTAAAGATGGTCCTTCAAGCTTAGTATTAAGCCGTCAAGGTATCCCAGGCCGTAAACATGACACTGCTGACTTCGAAGCTATCCGTAAAGGTGCTTATGTATTGTCTGAAGCAGAAGGTGGCGCAGCTGATGTCATCATCATCGCGACAGGTTCTGAAGTTGACTTAGCGGTTAAAGCACAAGAAGAACTGAAAGCTGACGGTGTGAAAGCACGCGTTGTTTCTATGCCTTCAACTAATGTGTTTGATCGTCAAGACCAAGCTTACAAAGACAGCGTGTTAACACCTGGTGTTAAACGTGTATCTGTTGAAGCGGGTGTGACTGATTTCTGGCGCAAATATGTTGGCCTGGAAGGTGGTGTTGTTGGTATCGATACATTTGGTGAATCTGCGCCAGGTGGTGTATTGATGAAACACTTCGGCTTCACAGTTGAAAATGTTGTTAAGACAGTTAAATCAGTGCTGTAATGATTGCTGATTTAAATTAAGTAGTAATTGAGTTGAACCAGTGGGCATTTGCTCACTGGTTTTTCTCTCTCTAAAGCTCGAAAGTCTAATAAGTGAGATTTCAGACTGAGATTTCAGTTCTTAGACAGACGGATATAGTGATAGGGGATTAAGCATGACGATTAGAGTCGGTATTAACGGTTTTGGCCGCATTGGTCGCATGGCATTTCGTGCAGCCATCAAAGATTTTACAGATATTGAAGTGGTAGCTATCAATGATTTGTTAGATCCCGAATATCTGGCTTATATGCTCAAATACGATTCTGTGCATGGCCGCTTCCATGGTGAAGTGGAAGTCAGAGATGGCAATCTGGTGGTGAATGGCAAAACTATCCGCATTACCGCTGAGCGTAACCCTGCAGATTTGAAATGGGATGAAGTCGGTGCGGATTTGGTTATCGAATGTACGGGCTTTTTCCTGACCGAAGAAAGCTGTCAGGCGCACATCGATGCTGGCGCCAAAAAAGTGGTGCAGTCTGCGCCTTCAAAAGATCACACACCAATGTTTGTCTATGGTGTGAATCATAAAGATTACGACGGTCAGGCGATTGTTTCTGCCGCATCATGCACGACCAATGCATTAGCGCCTGTCGCTAAAGTCTTGCATGACAGCTTTGGTATCAAACGTGGATTAATGACTACGGTACATGCTGCCACCGCAACACAAAAAACCGTGGATGGCCCTTCAATGAAAGATTGGCGTGGTGGTCGCGGCATTTTGGAAAATATTATTCCATCATCTACCGGTGCGGCGAAAGCGGTTGGTAAAGTCTTACCTGATTTGAATGGCAAGTTAACCGGTATGGCTTTCCGCGTGCCAACATCGGATGTTTCGGTGGTTGATCTGACGGTTGAGCTAGACAAAGATGCGACATATGAAGATATCTGCACAGCGATGAAAGCCGCTTCTACATCAGAGTTAAAAGATGTACTGGGTTATACCGAAGAAAGCGTGGTATCAACGGATTTTCGTGGTAACACAGCCCCTTCAAACTTTGATGCCGGTGCTGGAATCGCATTGGATAAGACCTTTGTTAAAGTGGTTGCGTGGTATGACAATGAATATGGCTATACCTGCAATATGATGCGTCTAGTGCAGCACGTTGGTCGTTAATTCATTCATTTATCAATAAAAACGTTAAGGCTTTCTGGATTCAGGAAGCCTTTTTTTATGGTCAAACTAATTTAGAACGTTATACTTTGTGATGGAGATCACAAGTTTAATTATTCACGAGGAAAATCATCATGTCTGTAATCAAGATGGCTGATCTGGATTTGGCGGGTAAGCGTGTACTGATTCGCCAAGATCTTAATGTGCCACTGAAAAAAGGTGTTGTTGCTGATGGCACCCGTATTCATGCTTCATTGCCCACTATAGAAATGGCATTAAAAGCAGGTGCAAAGGTCATGATCATGTCGCATCTTGGCAGACCAACTGAAGGTGAGTATGAGCATCAGTACTCGCTGGCCCCTGTTGCTAATTATTTATCAGCCTTATTGGATCAACCGGTCAGGCTTGAGCAAAACTGGCTAGAACCAGAATTTATACCCGTTGAAGCGGGTGAAGTCGTCTTGTGTGAAAACGTGCGTTTTAACATCGGTGAAAAAGCCAACGATGATGCGTTATCTCGTCGTATGGCCAAGTTGTGTGATGTGTTTGTAATGGATGCCTTTGGCACAGCTCATCGTGCTCAGGCGTCGACGCATGGCGTAGCTAAATACGCACCGATTGCATGTGCCGGTCCACTATTGGCAACAGAATTAGAAGCATTGGCGAAAGCATTGGATAACCCGGCAAGGCCGCTAGTCGCGATTGTAGGTGGCTCAAAGGTATCCACCAAGTTGACGGTGCTGGAATCGTTATCTAAAAAAGTGGATCAACTGATTGTCGGTGGTGGGATAGCCAACACTTTTATTGCGGCAGAGGGTCACCAAGTCGGTAATTCGCTTTATGAAGAAGACTTAATTGATACCTGTAAAAAACTAAGAGCGGAAGCTCAGGCTCGTGGTGGGGATATTCCGGTACCAGTTGATGTCGTATGTGGTAAGCATTTTGCTGAAAATGCGGAAGCTGAAGTCAAAAAAGTGACTGATATCGTTGCCGATGACATGATTTTTGATATTGGTCCAAAATCGGCCGCCGCTTTAACAGAAATTTTAAAAAACGCTGGTACGATTGTCTGGAATGGTCCGGTCGGCGTGTTTGAATTTAATCAGTTTGGCGAAGGCACGAAAGAAGTCGCGATGGCGATTGCTGAGTCTGATGCATTTTCTATTGCTGGTGGTGGTGATACATTAGCGGCAGTGTCTAAATATAAAATTTGTGATGACATTTCTTATATTTCAACGGGTGGTGGCGCATTTCTCGAGTTTCTTGAAGGTAAAAAATTACCGGCTGTAGATATTTTGGAGCAACGCGCCGCACAAGCATAAAGGAGTTTCATGTGACGGCCATAAGACGAACAAAAATTGTTGCGACTTTAGGGCCGGCCACACAAAGCCCGCAAGTATTGGATGCGATGATCGCAGCCGGCATGAATGTGGTCAGGCTTAACTTCTCTCATGGTGAGCCTGACACCCACATTGCGCTGGCAGAGCTGGTCAGAGAACGTGCTCGTTTGCAAAATAAACAGGTTGGCATTCTGGCTGACCTTCAGGGACCCAAAATTCGTATCTCCCGCTTTAAACAAGGCTCGGTTGTGCTTGAAGAAGGCGCGTATTTCATTCTGGATGCCCAGCTTGGTAGAGACGAGGGTGATGAAAAGCAAGTGGGCATTGACTATAAAGCGCTTCCTCGTGATGTCAAAGCGAAAGACACCTTGCTCCTTGATGATGGCAGGATTGTATTGCGTGTGGATAAAGTCGATACGCATAAAATCTATACGACGGTAAGTTTCGGTGGTGTTCTCTCCAATAACAAAGGCATTAACCGTCTTGGTGGTGGACTATCTGCCAAAGCCCTTACCGATAAAGATAAACAGGATATTAAAACGGCTGCCAGCATGCAGGCAGACTATCTCGCTGTGTCATTCCCTCGTTCGGCTGATGATATCCATCAGGCAAGGCAGTTATTACGCGATGCTGGCGGTTATGGTGCCATTGTGGCAAAAATTGAACGTGCAGAAGCGGTAGAAGCTATTGATGAGATCATCTCAGCTACCGATGCGATTATGGTCGCACGTGGCGATTTGGGCGTGGAGATGGGGGATGCGGCATTACCGCCTATTCAAAAACGTATCATTGGGCTGGCTCGTAAAAAGAACTGCCTGACCATTACAGCCACCCAGATGATGGAATCAATGATCATGAATCCGATTCCGACCCGGGCTGAAGTGTTTGATGTGGCCAATGCTGTGCTGGATGGCACCGATGCGGTGATGTTATCCGGGGAAACGGCGATTGGTAAAAATCCAATAAAAACCATAGCGGCTGTTGACCGTGTTTGTCTGCAAGCAGAACTGGAACGTGAAATACGAGTATCGCGACACCGGATAGACTCGCATTTTGAACGGATGGATGAAGCCATCGCTATGGCTGCTATGTATACTGCCAACCATCTGGATGTAAAAGCCATTGCAGCGTTGACGGACTCAGGTGCAACCACGTTGTGGATGTCCAGAATTAGTTCAGGTATTCCTATCTTTGCACTTACACCCCATGAAAAAACAGCACGGAAAGTGACCTTATACAGAGGCGTTTATCCGCTTAAGTTTGATGTAGAACATCATGATCATGCGCTGATGAATAAAGAGATGGTAGATGAGCTTGTCCGCCGTGGTGTTGTATCTGATGGTGATATCGTCATTATCACTAAAGGCGATCTTGAAATTCAGGGCAGCACCAATACCATGAAAATTGTCAAAGTCGGTGATATGGCTGAACCCAGACAGATAGACTAAACACAGAATATGAATTTTTCTTTACAGGAGGCTTTATGGCCCTGATTACGTTGCGACAATTATTAGACTATGCAGCTGAACATGATTTTGCTGTTCCGGCATTCAATGTCAGTAATATGGAGCAAGTACATGCCATTATGCAGGCAGCAGACAAGGTAGACAGCCCTGTGATCATGCAGGCCAGTGCGGGTGCCAGAAAATACGCTGGTGAGCCATTTTTACGGCATATGGTCCTTGCAGCAGTTGAAGAGTATCCGCATATTCCAGTGGTTTTACATCAGGATCATGGCGCTAGCCCGGCTATCTGCATTCGTTCGATTCAGTCAGGATTTACTTCGGTGATGATGGATGGATCATTACGAGAAGACATGAAAACACCCTCTGATTTTGACTATAACGTGCAGGTGACAAAAAACGTTAGTGACATTGCCCATGCATGCGGTGTTTCCGTGGAGGGGGAGTTAGGCTGCCTGGGCTCTTTAGAGACCGGTATGATGGGGGAAGAAGATGGTCATGGTGCTGAATCTGCCTTAGATCATAGTCAACTATTGACCGATCCTGATGAGGCAGTGGAGTTCGTGAATTTAACGCAGGTCGATGCCTTAGCCGTTGCCATAGGCACCAGTCATGGCGCCTATAAATTTACACAACCACCAACAGGTGATGTGCTGGCGATTAGCCACTTAAAAACCTTGCAACAAAAACTGCCTGATACCCATTTTGTGATGCATGGTTCAAGCTCAGTACCGCAGGATTGGTTGAAAATTATCAATACACATGGTGGTGATATTGGCCAAACCTATGGGGTGCCTGTAGAAGAAATTGTTGAAGGCATTCAATATGGTGTACGTAAGGTCAACATTGATACCGATTTACGCATGGCTTCAACGGGTGCTATTCGTCAGTTTTTGACTGATGAGAAGAATAAAGCGGAATTTGATCCACGGAAATTTTTCAAAGCAGCGACGCAGGCGATGCAAACGATTTGTGAAGCGCGTTATCAGGCATTTGGTAGCGCAGGACATGCCAGAAAGATCGTGCCTGTTTCATTAGCTAAAATGGTTGAAAGATATTAGTTTGGGTCGATAACAGTTTGTTTGTCAGTGATTTTCAGCTGCTCAGACTTATCTATGATTGAATGTTATTTTCCTCATTAAACAATCAGTTGCGAGCCTTGTGCCAGAATACGGTAAACTACCTGTTTTTTAGCAGGGAATATCGTTCGTGCATCAAATAATTGCTATTGCCGCCGGCGGTGCAGTGGGTGCCGTACTCAGGTTTGTTGTTTCCAACGGCATCTATCGTGTTTTAGGGCGAGACTTTCCCTACGGCACATTGGCTGTTAATGTGCTCGGTTCTTTATTGATGGGATTTCTGTTTATCATCTTTATCGAGAGAGAGTTGGGTATGACAGAATGGCGCTCTGCCATTTTAATCGGTTTACTTGGCGCGTTTACGACGTTTTCGACATTTTCTATGGAAACTATTGCTCTGCTGGAAGCCGGTGATGTCACGAGAGCCATGCTAAATATATTTCTTAGCGTTTTGCTCTGTCTGACGGCTACATGGATAGGTCTAAGCCTGGGGAGACAGTTATGAGTCGGTTCGAAGTCACGATGGTTCGTGTATACCTTGCTGAGGGGCGGGATCATAGTAATCGCGTTATAGAGTTACTTGAAACATTAGATATTAAAGGCTTTACCGTATTTCGTGGCATTGCTGGTTTTGGTGCTGAACAAAAGTTGCATAAAGCGTCACTATTGGATTTATCACCTGAATTACCATTGGTGATCGAGTTTTTTGATGTTCCACATAAAGTGGAAAAAATTATTACACAGCTGGAAAGTATGGTTAAGCCGGATCATATTGTGAGCTGGACTGCACAATCTGGAAAATAAAAGAATGTTAGATCCGAAGTTATTAAGAAATGAGACTGAACAGGTTGCTGAGCAACTAGCCCGTAGAGGCTTTGATTTAGATGTTGCATTATTGGCTAAGCTTGAAGAAGAGCGTAAACAGGCACAGCTGGATGCTCAGGAATTACAAACAGAAAGAAATAGTCGTTCTAAAAATATTGGTAAAGCCAAAGCGGCGGGTGAAGATATTGCTCCCTTGCTGAAAGAAATCGAGGATTTAGGTGACCGTCACAAAGCGGCTGAATCACGATTAAACGATGTGCTGACCCAGTTGCAAGACATCGCCATGGGTATTCCTAATCTTCCTCAGGCGGATGTTCCGGCCGGTAAAGATGAGAGCGAGAACCAGGAAATTTTACGTTGGGGTGAACCGCGTCAATTTGATTTTGAACCAAAAGATCATGTCGATCTAGGTGCTGCTTTAGGTATGGACTTTGATACCGCAGCAAAAATCAGTGCTGCCCGTTTTGTCACTTTGTCAGGTCCTTTGGCTAAGTTACAGCGTGCGCTGACCCAGTTTATGCTGGACTTACACAGTGAACAGCATGGTTACACGGAAACCTATGTTCCTTATTTAGTGAATGCTGACTCTTTAAGAGGAACAGGACAGTTACCAAAATTCGAAGAAGATCTGTTTAAAGTGAACGATGGTGAGTTTTATCTGATTCCAACAGCTGAAGTGCCAGTGACTAATATTGTCCGCGATACGATTACTGAAGATGCATCGTTGCCGCTGAAGTTTGTGGCACATACACCGTGTTTCCGAAGTGAAGCCGGCTCTTATGGTCGCGATGTACGTGGTCTTATCCGTCAGCACCAGTTTGAAAAGGTTGAGTTGGTACAAATCGTCCGTCCAGAGGACTCTGCTGCCGCGCATGAAGAATTAACAGCACATGCTGAAAAAGTATTGCAGTTATTAGATTTGCCATATCGTAAGGTGAATTTGTGTACGGGTGATTTAGGGTTTTCATCTACAAAAACCTATGATCTTGAAGTTTGGTTACCAAGCCAGCAAACCTACAGAGAAATTTCATCTTGCAGTAATTTTGGTGATTTCCAGGCACGTCGTTTACAGGCCCGCTGGCGTAATCCTGCTACTGGAAAACCTGAGTTAGTTCACACGCTCAATGGTTCAGGACTGGCCGTTGGCCGTACGCTGTTAGCGTTGATGGAAAATCATCAACAGGCAGATGGTTCGGTGTTAATTCCAGAGGCGTTACGTCCATATATGGGCGGTCAGGACAGCATTCGTGTTTGAATTTAGTTTGGTCCAGAAAATTATTATCTGGGCGATACCTGTTTTATTTGCCATTACTGTGCATGAAGTTGCGCATGGCTGGGTTGCATTAAAGTTAGGTGATAGAACAGCACAAATGTTGGGTAGGCTCACGCTAAACCCCTTTAAACATATCGACCCTATCGGCACAGTACTTGTGCCCGGCTTATTATTATTACTGGGCGGCTTTGTATTTGGCTGGGCGAAACCGGTACCGGTGAGCTATCAGAATCTGCATCAGCCCAAACGAGATATGGCGTGGGTGGCTGCTGCTGGTCCTGCTGCCAACTTTATTATGGCGATTATCTGGGCGATCGTTGCCAAGCTGGGTTTAATGCTTATTCATGCCGATATTACCCTGGGTCAACCTATGATGTTTATGGGCGTCGCTGGTGTTTTGATTAATACGATGTTAATGATGCTTAACTTACTGCCTATTCCGCCTCTGGACGGCAGTCGTGTGTTATCAAGCTGGCTACCAGGACCGATGGCATATAAGTTCAGCAGGATAGAGCCTTATGGTTTCTTTATCTTGCTCGGACTGCTTTATTTCGGCATTTTGAATTTGATTTTATGGCCATTGGTCAGTGCTATGCTAGGTTTGCTGGTGTCTGTCTTTCATTTACCAGCACAAATATTCAGTATTTTATAGTTAGCTAATTAAGGCTTATCAGGAGAACATTTTGGATACGGTTGCTATACAGTCCCGTCGCATTGTTTCAGGCATGCGTCCAACAGGGCAATTGCATTTAGGTCATTATCATGGCGTTCTAAAAAACTGGATTAAATTACAGCACGAATTTGACTGCTTCTTCTTTGTCGCAGACTGGCATGCATTGACGACTCATTATGAAGAGAGCAGTGTCATCGAAGGCAGTGTTTGGGAGATGGTGATTGACTGGCTCGCTGCCGGTATTGAACCTTCGACGGCATCGCTGTTTTTACAGTCAAAAGTACCTGAGCACGCTGAATTACACTTATTATTGTCGATGATTACACCGCTTTCGTGGCTAGAGCGTGTACCAACATACAAAGATCAACAAGAAAAACTAAAAGAAAAAGATTTATCGACTTACGGTTTTTTAGGCTATCCCTTATTACAAAGTGCCGATATTTTGATTTATCGTGCGGGTCAGGTGCCTGTGGGTGAAGATCAGGTCGCTCATGTCGAGTTAACACGTGAAGTCGCTCGTCGTTTTAATCATATCTATGGTCGTGAGAAGGACTTTGAAGAAAAAGCCGAAGCCGCGATTAAAAAAATGGGTAAGAAAAACGCAAAGCTCTACAATACTTTGCGTAAGTCATACCAAGAGCAAGGTGATGCGGATGCGCTAGCCACCGCGCGTGAGTTGCTTAAAAATCAACAAAATTTAGCGCTGGGTGATATGGAGCGCTTATTCGGCTATCTGGAAGGTGCGGGCAAAGTGATTTTGCCAGAGCCAAAAGCCTTATTAACACCAGCATCTAAAATGCCAGGCCTGGATGGTCAAAAAATGTCCAAGTCATACGGCAATACGATCTCGCTGCGTGAGCCTGATGATAGCCTGGCAGAGAAAATTAAGCGTATGCCGACGGACACCAACCGTGTTCGACGTACTGATCCTGGTGAGCCTGATCGCTGCCCTGTATGGCAGTTGCATGAGGTTTACGCTTCAGAAGATCAGAAACAGTGGGTACAAGAAGGTTGTCGCAGTGCCAGTATTGGTTGTCTGGATTGTAAAGGTCCGTTGATTGATGCTGTTAGTGCTGAACTGAGACCGATTCGTGAACGGGCGTTGGATTTTAGCCAACACCCAGAAGATGTCCGCCGTATTATTGATGATGGTAATGCTGCCGCGCGTGAAGTGGCACAGGAAACCTTGGCGGAAGTCCGTTCATCAATGGGTTTAAACTATAAATAAAAGGGTTGCTGACGCGTTTTTATGGCTGAGCGTATTCAAAAAGTATTAGCAAGAGCAGGTTATGGCTCTCGTCGCCAGGTAGAAACCTGGATTAAAGAAGGACGTGTCACTCGTAATGGTGAGTTGGCAAGTTTAGGAGACCAGATCAGTGAAGGCGATCGTTTAAAGCTGGATAATAAACCACTTTCTCCGAAACGTTTATGGCAGGAACCGGCTAAACAGGTCATTCTCTATAACAAGCCTGTTGGTGAAGTGTGCACGCGTAAGGACCCTGAAGGCCGTCGTACTATCTTTCAGTCGTTACCTATTCCGGAACAGGGCCGTTGGGTCAGTGTGGGACGGCTTGACTTAAACACCAGTGGTTTAATCATCCTGACCACAGATGGTGAACTGGCAAATCGTTTAATGCATCCATCGCACGAAATGGATCGCGAATATGCGGTTCGTGTCTTAGGCGAAGTGACATCTGAAATGATGCAGACGCTTCGTGATGGCGTCATGCTTGAAGATGGTGAAGCTAAGTTTGCAGATATTCAGGAATCTGGTGGTGAAGGAGCAAATAAATGGTATCACGTGGTTATCCAAGAAGGTCGTAACCGTGAAGTCCGTCGCTTGTGGGAAAGCCAGGGTGTACAGGTCAGCCGTTTGATGCGGGTGCGTTATGGACCCATCATTATTCCTAATAATCTACGTATGGGCCACTGGACAAAGCTGGAAGGCTCTGATCTGGACTATCTCTATGAACAGGCTGGGATGAAGCCAGTCAGTAATCTTACAGGTGGACGCAAGAAACCGGCTGTTAAGCAGGAACGACCCAAAAAAACACGTACCAGAAAAGAATATAGCACTAATAAAAAGGAACAAAGCCGGGATCAGGATGAGCCCACGCCTAAAAGAAGACCTCGTATTCGAGGCCATTGATTTTATACTGTCTGCTGTCTATTAAAGATTAGGGGGTCTTGGCGCAGACAGTTATATTCTTACCCATGTGTTTTGCTTCATATAGTGCCATATCAGCCCGTTCAAACAGGTGATAGCCTTCCTCATTCATATCAAGTTGGGCTATGCCTAAGCTAATGGTGAAACCGAAGCTGTTTTTTCCGTCATGAGATAATATTTGAGCAACGGATTCGCGAATTCTCTCAGCAGCAACTTGAGCATCGTGGATGCTGGTATCTGTTAAGAGCAGAACAAATTCTTCACCACCGAATCTAAATGCCATATCACTACCACGCAGATTCTGGTTAATCATATCCGCCAAAATTTTAAGTGCTCTATCGCCGGTCATATGACCAAAGTTGTCATTAATAATTTTGAAGTTATCAATGTCAATAAGCACGAGTGACAGAGGTATATTGTGCCTTTTTGCTCTGTCAATTTCCCTGTGCAAACTCTTTTCATAAGCAGCCCGATTACCCAAACTGGTTAAGTCATCCAGCAGTGCAGAGGCAAGTGCTTTTCTATAAAGCAGGCAGTTACGTAAAGGGTAAACAAGCAGGCTGAGTAAATCTTCTAAAAAAATAATATCTGCTTGAGAAAACTTTTTGCTTTGCGTAAAGCTAAGATCGCCCAGATAATCACCATTCATTTCAAGCTTATAATGGCAGCGATGGTGATATTTTTCCGCCGAGTTGATATCGACTTTCATGCTAGGGTTTTGATAATGAAAGCTGCACTCAGGGAAAACAGCATTCACTTCATGCTGAAATAATTGAAGCATGTCCTCCAAAATAAGGCTGGTTTGCAACGTGTAAGGAAGTTGACGTTGTATGTCTTCCGCTGTTTTGGTCTGAGTGTAGTCTATTGCTGGTTTAGAGCCTTCTACCAGGCTTAGTTTATGCTTGTTTGAGATTGATGGGTGTTCCATTGGAGCACTTCCTTATTCAAGTTATGAATATAACCTGCTATAAGTGTGCCAATATTTAAAACTATTTATAAATCAACGAGATGAGTTTTGGTGTCAGGGTTTTGACGTTTCAATCTACCGATACTGGAGAGTTGGTTTCCAGTTGAAGTTTAGCGATATATTGATGAGCGGCATCGTCTGGCAGATTCAGATGTTCGGGGTTCCGGGCAGGATAAGCACGAGCATACAGTGCTGTTCTGACTTCACCGGGATCTATAGTACTGACGATAACCTTGCCTTCTGCTTCCAGTTCATCTTTTAATTGTGCTGCAAATGCTTCTATTGCCGCCTTACTAATCCCGTAAGCCCCCCAATAAGCGGTATGCTTATGAGCGTCAGTCGTGAAAATTAAATGGCTGGTTTGTTGTTTTAACAAGGGCAGACAGGCTTGTGTAAGTAAATAAGCGGCTGTCAGATTGATATGTAAGGTTTCAGCCCAAGTTTTTGGATCCTGATTCATCACTGGGGCTAATTGTCCGAGAGTCGCAGCACAATGAATTAAGGAATCCAATTTACCAAAATTTTCTGAAATGGTCTGGGCAAGTTGTTTGTAGTCATCAACAGTTGCCCCTTTGAGATCGAGCGGATAGATAGCTGGAATGATGCCAGTTTGTTCAACAATTTCATCATAGACAGCTTCAAGTTGTGGAACTTGTTTATCCAGTAATATAACCGTAGCACCTGCATGTGCACAGGCTTTAGCTACTGAGGCACCGATGCCTTGAGCGGCACCGGTGATAAGAATGATTTGTTCAGCCAATTGGCTGTCCTCAGTATATGCTTGCATCAAGATTTATTCGGCAGGTACAAATTGACTAAATTGTGCAACACCGTTGTGGAATTGTACCGATGTGATACCGTCTTTTTTATGCCATTCAAGATGATCAACAGTTAATGCATCAATTGTATGTGTTTGAGTAACATCAGGCTCACCCCATTTTGCAATGGCTTCTTCTTTCGTCATTCCTGCAATCGTGTCTGTTTCATCTTCAACCGTACCAGATGTATCAGTGGTATCTTCACTGGTCGTTTCGGCAGCAGGAGCAGCAGATGTATCTTTAGACTCTGTCTGAGCGCTGTTGTCATCACTACAGGCAACGATGAAAGTACCTAGAAATAACGCGATTAAAAGTAATTTAAACTGTTTCAGCATAGCATTCCCTTATTGTTATAAATATTGAGCCATAGAGTATAGCAAGTGATTAATCGCTTAGCTAACCGTGTTGATTTTCATTATCAATTCGGCAGCTTTTTCACCATTTATCACTGCACCTTCTAGTGTAGCAGGATAAAGATTATTAATTATATCACCTGCTAAATAGAGCCCATCCACTGGAGAGCAAGTTGTCGGACGATCTGAGCAAACATCCACAGTACTTCTGAATGTTGCCCGTTTTTCTCGGATAACGTAACCGCGAATAAATTCAGAGGGCTGTACTATATTTGCGACTAGTAATTCATTAACAACGTGATTGATAAGCTGTTCATTAGTCAGCTTCAGGTGTGAGCCTGGTCCACTGATAACAACAGCTAACAGGCCATCACCTCTATCGAATATCCATTGGCTTGTTGTCCCGCTGAGTCCCAACATGGGTGATCGAAGATCGATATCAGATGAGCATTGCAGATAGACCGTGACAATAGGATAAGAGCTTGCGTCCTTACCTACCCAATATTTTCCCAACAGTTGTTGGCTAGTGTGTGGCCCGGTAGCAATAATAAAATTGTCCGCTTCAATAGTTTGCCCATTATCTGTCAAAGCCGCAGTGACTCTATTGTTATGGATAACGAGTGACTTAATACGCGTTTGCAGGGAGATTTGTCCGCCCTGTTGCTGAATATATCGTTCAGCATAGGCTGGTAGGGTATCGCCTAATGGTACTTGCGGAATCAAAAAATCAGCATAGTCACGTTGCCTAAAAGTCTCTAACAAGACATGAGCAAAAAGATTAGCCGATGCTTCGGAGATGGGCGTATTCATCGTAGCAAGACATAGTGGCTCCCATAATTGCTCAATCAACCTTGAACTTTGTCTCTCTTGTTTTAGCCATGCTTGTACGGATATATCGCCTGACTTTTTTTGTGAACGGGCATTGAAGATTAGACGAGAGATCTGGACAAAAACAGCAAAACCATTGAGTTGCCAAGTCTTTATTGCCAGAGATAGCGGCCAGGGTAGAAGCGGCGTATCAGCGAGTTTTAGATCATAAAAATGAGGGTGATGGATGGTTATATTTAGCGGAAATCGCTGAAACAATGTGGACTCATCAGCACCTAGGTCGTGCAATAATTTTAAGGTGCGTTGATAGGCACCAATCAATAAATGTTGGCCGTTGTCTATGGTCTGTGCGTTCCAGACAACATTTCGGGCACGTCCTCCCAATTGCTTGGCAGATTCGACCAGATGAATTGATTCACCCTGTTCTAACAAACGAACAGCGGCAGCAAGTCCACTCCAGCCACCACCAACAATCAGCGTGGTCATTATTGATGTTTTTTTTCTGCTCTGGACGTGCGCCAGGCTAACCAGAGTTTTTTCAAAGGCGTCAGTGAAATGCGCTGTTTCATCACCTGAAACTGATCTTTTTCAATTTCGCCTAGTGTTGCCTCATAAATCGCAGACATGATTAAGCCTGTACGTTGCGAGTATCGATCTTCTCTGGGTAATAGCATTTTCGCTTCTTGATAAAAGGAACGTGCACGTTCGGTTTCAAAGGCTAATAGTGCTGTTAATTCTGCTGTTTGTTTGAGTGCAAGAATATCCTCTTCACTTACATTAAATCGAGCCATATCCTCTGCCGGGAGATAGATGCGGCCACGCTCCGCATCTTCACGGACGTCACGAATAATATTGGTTAACTGGAAAGCCAAACCCAGTTTTTCGGCATATTTCAGCGTTTGACGATTTTTATATCCAAAAATTTCTGCAGCAAGTAACCCGACTACACTGGCAACACGATGACAATATAAAGCCAGGTGTTTAAAAGCATCATATCGATGCTGGAATAGATCCATTTCCATGCCATCAATAATTTCAAGAAAATATTCTTGATGAAGTTCGAAATGTTTTAGTGCTTCTTCCAGAGCTTTACCAACAGGATGAGTGGCTGTCTGGTTAAATATATTCTCAACCTCACTTCGCCACCAAGCTAGGGTCTTAGCGGCAACTTGCGGATCGTCTATTTCATCTACCGCATCATCTACCTCACGGCAAAACGCATACAAGGCGGTGATGGCCTGTCGCTTTTGTGGTGGTAGGAACATAAAGCTGTAATAAAAGCTTGAACCACTTTTGGCTGCTTTATCACGGCAGTATTGATCCGGCGTCATTTGACCAGGCGTTCCACAATCGTGTCGTTTAACAGATGTGACTCAATAATTTCGTCAATATCTGCTTCTGTTTCATAGTGATACCAGGTGCCTTCAGGGTAGATAACTAACATCGGTCCCAGCTTACAGCGGTTAAGACAGCCTGCATTATTGACACGCACTTTTTTTATTTTTAATTCTTTAACGCGCTGTTTGGCGTAATCACGCAGAGACTGTGAATCCTGTTCACCACAATTTGCACTGCCATCATCACGCTGATGCGTACAGAAAAATAAATGATATTTATATATTTGAGCCATAGTGACTAAGGATAGCGAACCTTGAAATAACTAAAAAGCATTTAAATAAAATTAGGACTGATCTGATGCTTCATACGCTGTATCAGGATAGCGAGAGCGGTAGTGAAGAACCTGCTCGATAATCGCTAAGAAATGATCGACTAACTCAGGATCAAAATGCTGTCCTTTTTGAGTAAGCAGGTAATCAACCGCTTGCTCAACCGGCCATGCCTTTTTGTAAGGGCGCTCAGACGTTAAAGCATCAAAAACGTCACATATTGCACAAATACGACCTTCGATGGGGATAGCTTCCCCTTTTAAACCATTTGGGTATCCAGAACCGTCCCATTTTTCATGGTGAGTCAGGGCAATATTACTCGCCAGCTTGAGCAATGGCACATCTGTATCCGCTAGCAGGTCTGCGCCAATTTTGACATGGGTTTTCATGATCTCCCACTCAGCAGGGTTAAGCGAACCTGGTTTCAGTAGAATGTGATCTGGAATACCAATTTTACCAATATCATGCATCGGCGCTGCGGTTAATATATCAGCAGCAAACTTATCACTGAGTCCGACGGCGAGTGCCAACATATGGGCAAAGTGGCTCATCCTTAGAATATGATTACCGGTTTCGTTATCTTTGTATTCTGCCGCCCGACCTAAGCGTTTAATAATTTCAAGACGGCTTTGCTCAAGTTGTTGAGTTCGGATCTTGACCTGTTGTTCTAGCGTTTCATTCTGCGTCAATACTTGCTTATGCAGTAGGCGGACTTCCAACATATTTCTGATACGTTGGATGACTTCTGTCTGATCAAACGGCTTAGTTATAAAATCTTTTGCGCCGGAGCAGAGAGATTTTTTCCGTATTTCCTGAGTGAGTTCGGCGGTGATTACCAGTATTGGAAGATAATCATCCTGTATCGCTGTTTGCAATGTTTCCATCACCTGAAATCCATCCATATCCGGCATACGGATATCTAGCAGGATGAGATCAATTTCGTATTCAAAATAGCGTTGTTTTACTTCAGCGCCTAGATTTGTGGAATACAGAGAGGTAAATCCGGCCTGTCTCAGCATTTTTTCCAGTAATTTAATGTTGATCAATTGGTCATCAACAATAAGAATTCTGGCGTTTAAAATGTCCTTATCTGAAATCATTATGTGCATCCTTTGCATATCATGACTGAATTAACCATGTAACCAGCGATGCTTTTCATTTGATGACCTTAAGGTGTGAGTCGGACCATTACATTAATAATTTCGCTGAATAGCAAAGTCGGCTAACGATAATAAAGCTTGTTTATACGGGCTTCCAGCAAGTATATCCAGAGCTTGTTTCGCTTGCATCACTTCCTTTTCAGCGGCTCTGGCTGTGTAATCTATCGCGCCTGTGTTCTGAATGATCTCAATAATGTCAGTAATCCTGTCTCGCTGGCCTTGTTCGATGGCTTCACGAATAATGGCTGATTGTTCAGCATTACCATGTTGCATCGCATAGATCAGAGGTAATGTAGGTTTGCCTTCAGCAAGGTCATCACCAATATTTTTACCAATAGTCTCGCTGGATTGACTGTAATCAAGTAAGTCATCGACCAGCTGAAAAGCACTACCCAAATGCATAGCGTAGTTAGCCATAGCCATTTCAGTAGCGTTATCAGAGCCTGAGATGACGGCACCTAACTGGCCAGCAGCTTCAAACAGTTTGGCGGTTTTATGATGAATCACTTCTAGGTAACGCGCTTCGGTAGTATCGGCATCATGACAGTTCAATAACTGCAGTACCTCGCCTTCCGCAATGACATTCGTGGTATGAGAGAGAATTTGCATTAAGCGCATAGACTCAATTTCTACCATCATTTCAAAAGAGCGGGTATAGAGGAAATCTCCCACCAGTACACTTGCTTCATTGCCCCAGAGTGTATTAGCGGTTTCCTGACCCCGGCGCATATCAGAGTTATCTACCACATCATCATGTAATAACGTTGCGGTGTGAATGAACTCAATAATGGTAGCGAGGTTGATATGTTGACTCCCCTCATAGCCACATGCACGTGCAGCCAGAATAGCTATCGCCGGGCGAAGCCGCTTACCACCACTATTGATAATGTAAAAGCCAAGTTGATTAATGAGGGCAACATCAGACTGTAAGCGTTGTTGAATCAACTCGTCTACAGCTTTCATGTCATCTTGAATTAAAGAATAGATGGATTGGATATCCACGGAACCGTAATCTGCCTATAATGTGTGATTTAAACGCGTACTTTCTCATGAGCGAGAATACTGCGCAAATATTTCAATATGAATTTGATCTCCTTGAAGAAAGGAGATACAATTGCCGGTCTTTTGTGGGGTAACCCGCATTAACACTATTATACTTTGGAGACAGCGATGTACGCTATTGTCGCGACTGGCGGTAAACAATACCGAGTTAAAGAGGGCGAAAAGCTCCGCATTGAAAAATTGACTGCTGAAGCCGGTGATACGGTTGAGCTTGATAAAGTTCTGTTAGTTGGCGAAGGTGAAGACATCAAAGTTGGTGCACCTTACCTTGACGGTGCTAAAGTGACTGCGAAAGTGGCAGCTAACGGCCGTGGCGATAAAGTGAAAATCGTCAAATTCAAACGTCGTAAGCACCATCAAAAACAGATGGGTCATCGTCAAGCATATACTGAAATCGAAATCACAGGCATCTCAGCCTAAGAATCGGAAAAGAGGTTTAAGAAATGGCTCACAAGAAAGCTGGTGGTAGTACTCGTAACGGACGTGATTCAGAGTCTAAACGCCTTGGTGTAAAACGCTACGGTGGTGAATTAGTGTCTGGTGGTAACATTTTAGTTCGTCAGCGTGGTACACGTTACCATGCAGGTCGTAACGTAGGTATCGGTAAAGACCATACTTTATTTGCGACAGCTGAAGGTAAAGTATTATTTGAGACCAAAGGTCCTCAAAACCGTACTTTCGTCAGTGTTGTTGCTGACTAAGAATATTTGTTAGCCCGTATGGGGCAAACAGCACAAAGCCCCGCTGATGCGGGGTTTTTTGTTTCTGGCATATAGGTTTATAGTCAGAAAGAACATGAGATTAAGGTCGGGAAGCGACAATGAAATTTGTGGATGAAGCGAAAATTAAAATCAGTGCCGGAGCCGGTGGTAATGGCTGTTTGAGTTTTCGCCGTGAAAAATTCATTCCTTTTGGTGGCCCCGATGGCGGTGATGGTGGCGATGGTGGCGATGTCTATTTGTTGGCCGATTCCCAGGTCAATACACTGATCGACTTTCGTTATCAGCGTAATTTTAAAGCCGAGCGTGGTGAGCATGGTCGTGGTCGCCTGTGCAGTGGTGCGCGTGGTGAAGATCTGATTATCAAAGTCCCTATTGGCACAGAAGCTTGGGATGATGATACCGATGAACTCATTGGTGACCTGACCAAAGATGGCGATAAGTTATTAGTCGCAAAAGGCGGCTGGCATGGTTTAGGCAATGCGCGTTATAAATCCAGTATTAACCGTGCACCTCGTCAAACCAGCGACGGCACTCCTGGTGAAGAACGCACTTTACGGCTTGAAATGAAGCTATTAGCTGATGTGGGACTGTTGGGATTGCCAAATGCGGGTAAATCAACATTTATCAGTCAGGTGTCAGCTGCCCAACCCAAAGTGGCAAATTATCCTTTCACAACGCTTTATCCAAACTTGGGTGTAGTAACCTTAAAAGATGTGCGCAGTTTTGTGATTGCCGACATCCCCGGTTTGGTTGAAGGTGCGGCAGACGGCGCCGGTCTAGGTATCCAGTTCCTGAAACATCTGACACGTACGCGCTTACTGTTACATCTTGTTGATATGGCGCCGGTTGATGTAAAACAGGACCCGGTAGAAAGTGTGCAGATTATCAACCGTGAACTGGAAAATTACAGTGAAGCTTTAGGCAGTCAGGATCAGTGGTTAGTTTTGAATAAAATGGATCTGGTACCCGAAGATATTCGCGATGATCTGTGCCAAGAAGTGCTGGATCGACTGCAATGGAAAGGCAAAGTGTTTTACATTAGTGGTCAGACTGGCGAAGGTTGCGATGCGCTGGTCAATGAAGTCATGAATTATCTGGAAAGCGTTCGTGCCAGTGAAAAAGACGAAATGACAGATAATTCACAGGATGATGCTCAGGAATAAACCTCAGTGACAGAACCACATCAGCAATTATTGAATACCAAGCGCTGGGTTATCAAAATTGGCAGTGCTTTATTAACCCGTATTGGGGAAGGTCTGGATACGGATCGCATTCGCTGGTTGAGTGCTGAAATAGCCGAACTAAGACGTCAGGGAAAAGAAGTGGTATTAGTGACGTCTGGCTCAGTTGCGGCGGGTATGCAGAAACTGGGGTGGAAAAGACGTCCACACGAAATTCATCGGCTGCAAGCGGCTGCCAGTGTTGGTCAGATGGAGTTGGTCAACGCCTATGCCACAGAATGCGGTAAGCATGGCATTCACACCGCTCAAATCTTATTAACCCACTCTGATTTATCAGACCGTGGCCGTCATCTTAATGCACGTAGTGCACTGCAAACGTTGTTGGAATTAGATATTCTGCCCGTGGTTAATGAGAACGATACCATTGCCACAGAAGAAATTCGCTTTGGCGATAACGACACACTAGCAGCCATGACTGCCAATCTTGTTGAGGCCGATGTGTTAGTTATCTTGACGGATCAGGACGGCTTGTTTGACTCCGATCCCAGAACCAATCCTGATGCCCGCATGATTGCTGCCTCAGCTGCCAGTAACGCAGCGCTTGATCAAATGGCGGGTGATAGCAAAGGTGAACTGGGCCGTGGTGGTATGACCACCAAATTATTGGCAGCACGCCGTGCGGCCCGTTCAGGTGCCTATACGGTTATTCTATCTGGTAAACATCCCGACAATCTTCGTTACTTGGCAGCAGGGCATGCCGTGGGTACATTACTTTGGCCAGACAATAAGCCGATTACTGCCAGACAGCAGTGGCTGGTGGGTCATTTAATCGCCAAAGGGCAATTAGTGTTGGATGATGGTGCTGTGGCTGTGTTGAGAGAACAAGGGCGCAGTTTATTGCCTGTTGGTGTGACCCATGTTGAAGGCAAGTTTACACGTGGTGAATTGGTGATTTGTCGTGATGTAAATGGTAAAGAAATCGCCAGAGGGTTAGCGAATTATAATGCTGATGAGGCGCATCTGATTAAAGGCAAACCCAGCAGTGAAATTGAATCTATCCTGGGTTATGTCGGTGAACCTGAACTTATTCACCGCGATAATCTGGTGTTAACCAGCTAATTCAAGAGAATAATAAAAATCGCAGGCATAAAAAAACCGACATTACGTCGGTTTTTTTATAAAGTCGAAACTTTAAATTACATTGCGCGAACAGCGTTGTTCAAACGGCTTTTACCACGAGCAGCAGTATTCTTGTGAATAATGCCTTTACCCGCCATACGATCTAATGCAGGCGCTGCAACTTTGAAAGCAGCAACAGCTTGTTCTTTATCACCAGCTGCGATTGCTTTTCTCAGTGCTTTAATCGTTGTACGCATCGCTGAACGTTGGCTGGCGTTACGCTGACGGTGTACTTCTGCTTGACGCGCGCGTTTTCTTGCTTGTGCCGAATTTGCCAAAGTGCTTCTCCTAAAAATTCATTTATCTGTAGCTAAACCTAGCTATCTGTATTTACAGATGAGCCCGACATTATCCGGATTTTAATCTGATTTGTAAATGGTATTATGTGATTATTTTTCAATAGGATGACCCATGCGCATAATCACTGCCAATGTGAACGGCATTCGAGCCGCCGCTCGTAAAGGTTTTTTTGACTGGTTACCCAAACAAAATGCAGATGTTGTCTGTATTCAGGAGACCAAAGCCCAAGTTCATCAACTTGAAGATGATATTTTCAGGCCGCAAGGATATCACTGTTATTACCATGATGCTGAGAAAAAGGGCTATAGCGGTGTCGCGCTGTATTGCAAAGCAGAGCCCGATGAAGTCATTGTTGGCATGGGGAATGAGGAGTTCGATGCGGAAGGGCGTTATATCGAAGCCCGATTTGGTAATTTAAGTGTGATTTCCTTGTATATGCCGTCGGGATCGTCAAAAGAAGAGCGACAAATTGCCAAGTATCGTTGCATGGATTTTTTTGAAAATAAAATGCAGGAAATGAAAGATTCCGGTCGTGATGTACTGATTTGTGGCGATTGGAATATTGCACATAAAAATGAAGATATTCGTAACTGGAAAGGCAATCTGAAAAACTCTGGCTTCTTACCGGAGGAGCGCGCCTGGTTGGATAAACTGTTTGATGAAATGGGTTTTATTGATGCGTTTCGAGAGTTACCGCAGGAAGAACATCAATACACCTGGTGGTCAAACCGTGGTCAGGCCAGAGCCAATAATGTGGGATGGCGTATTGATTACCATATCTTAACGCCGGGCATGAAAGGTAAAGTCAAAGCCACAGAAATCTATCGCGATGAGTCTTTTTCGGATCATGCGCCGTTAATCATTGACTATGACTACGCGTTACCAAAATAAACAAATGAACTTTATCACGCCATAACTCTCTGACTTATTTAACCTAACAGAGAGTTATGTATGTGGTCATTATTTAAGTCTGATCCTGAGAAAAAGTTAAAAAAGCAATTAAAACAAAAGCGTGAACAGGCATTACATGCACAACGTAATGGCGATATACGGCTGTTTGCTTCACTGACTCAGGAGGCAGAGGCGATATTGAAACAATTACAGCAAGTGCAGTCAGACAAAGCCTGAAAGCACGTTGTCATTAATACATGGATGCCAGAACGCAACGAATCACACCATAATCATAAGCTTCATCCAGGGCCTGATAAATCGCTTTCAGGCTCTGAGATTCATCTCCTAATGAATCAATCGTCAGCATGATCGTGTTCAGCTCAGCATCTTCCAGGTCCAGTACGTCTTTTACATCCAGTAACCCGGCATTAATGCCTTCAGCCAGATGGCTATAAACTGTACTGAGTTTTAAATCTCGCTGTTTCGCAATGCTGTCTATCTCATGTCCTTTTTCCAGTAATAACAACGTGTCATTAATCGTGTCACTCAAGCCGTTATTCAGTAACTCAGACAAAGGATGTTGTTGAATGACCTCTAAAAACGCATGGCCGTAATGGTTGAGTTTTTGTTCGCCCACGCCGGAAATACGTTGCATAGCCGCCATATCTGCAGGTCGGTAACGACACATCTCTAACAATGTCGCATCATGGAAAATAACGTAAGGCGGCACACCATGCTGTTTGGCAATATCCGAGCGTAATTGACGCAATGCTTCCCAAAGTCGTTGATCTTGAGGGCGAACGGCTGTTTGTTTTTTGCCGGTTTTAGCTGTTGATTTTTTAGGAGACTGTTTTCTTAAATATAATGTTTGCTCTCCCCGGAGAACAGGTCGACATTTTTCTGTCAGCCGTAATGCGCCATAACGCTGAATATCAATATCCAGATAACCCGTGGCGATTAACTGACGGAAAATACCGCGCCATTGAGTGGCATTGAGTTCAGAGCCGATGCCGTAGGTACTTAACTTGTCATGCTGGTTTTGTTTAATACGTTCATCGTCACTACCAAGTAAGATATCGATTAAATAATTCACCCCGAATCGTTGTTCGGTACGATAAACACAAGACAAGGCCTTTTGTGCCATTTCTGTCGCATCAAAGCTTTCAGGAGGTGTTTGGCAATTATCACATTGCCCACATTTTTCAGGTGCTTCCTCATCAAAATAGGCCAAGATGGCCTGACGCCGACAGGTGATGAGTTCACATAAACCGAGCATGGCATCCAATTTATGTTGTTCAACCCGTTTGATCATATCGGGAGCTTTGGAGTCCTGCATAAACTGCCGCAGCGTAATGACATCCTGCAGGCCATAAGCCATCCAGGCATTAGCCGGTAAACCATCACGGCCAGCACGGCCGGTTTCCTGATAATAGGCCTCAATATTTTTCGGTAAGTTCAGGTGAGCGACAAAACGCACATCCGGTTTATCAATGCCCATGCCAAAGGCGATCGTAGCGACAATAATCACCGCTTCTTCACGTAAAAACCGTTGTTGGTGTTTTGCTCTTACCTCGTTGGATAAGCCGGCATGATAGGGCAACGCAACCCGACCTTGTTCCTGAAGCCATTCAGCAATGGCCTCGACTTTCTTTCGCGACAGACAATAAACAATGCCGGCATCATTGGCGTGGTGTTCCTCGATAAACTGCCACAGCTGTTGTTTGGCTTGGCTTGCCTCGGTAATCGCATAAAAAATATTGTGTCGGTCAAAACTATTCAGATAGACATTGGCTTGCTGCAGATTGAGTTGCTCAATGATTTCCTGACGTGTGCGTTTATCGGCCGTGGCTGTCAGAGCAATACGAGGCACATTAGGAAAGCGTTCATGTAGTCGTCGAAGCTGTTGATACTCTGGTCGAAAGTCATGGCCCCACTGCGATACACAATGCGCTTCATCTATTGCAAATAAGGAAATGGTTACACGACTCAATAGCGATATGGTGCGCTCATTCAGTAAACGCTCTGGGGCGATGTACAATACATCAATCAACCCGTCTTCAAGTTGTTGCTCAACGCTATAGGCTTCTGAGGCTGACAAACTTGAGTTAAGAAAGGCCGCTTTCACACCCAACTCGTTTAATGCCACCACCTGATCCTGCATTAAAGCAATCAACGGTGAAACCACAATGCCGGTGCCTGGTCGTATCAGCGCCGGAATCTGATAACAAAGTGATTTACCGCCGCCAGTTGGCATCAATACAAGGGCATCACCACCCTGGATAACATGCTCAACGATATCGTCTTGATTATGTCGAAAGCCATTGTAACCAAAAATGTTCTGTAGCACGTCCAGTGCGGGTTGTCCTTGAGTCTGCATAAATAAATTCAGTGGTTAAAGCAAAGGGGCATTATGGCAAATATGCCCTGACTCTAACATCAGAGATGAACGGTAAATTCGGTTTATCACTGAAACACAGGCAAAATAGATAAGGCGAAATCCCCATCTCATCCCAAATGTTTATTGTTTGGGCAAAACTTAAATTTTAGGAATTCAAATGAAAGACATTACCGTGGACAGTAATCCCAGCGAAGCACAATTAAAGAAAATGGGGGTTGAACATTGGCCAACATGGGAAAAAGAAGTATCCGTATTTCCCTGGTCATTTGTGACCACTGAAGTGGCATACATTGTAGAAGGGGAGTGTGTGATGACGCCAAATGATGGTGGCCCAGCGACCACATTTAAAGCGGGTGACTTAGTGGTCTTCCCTAACGGTTATAAAGGCACATGGGAAGTGAAAAAAGCACTAAAAAAACGCTTTAAACATAAGGATGGTAACTTCGTGAAATGTGCGTTTAGCCGTTATAAAATTCTGAAAAATCGTATCAAGGCAGCTCTTTAATTATATCAATAGTGCTTGGGTTGAAGGTTGAAGCTCAATGACCATAACTAAGTTCATTTCGGGTTTCTTCCTCAATCCAAACTATGGATCGTTTTATTTTTAAAACTCATCATTTAACGCTAAGTCTAACTGTGGTTGATGAGTCTGTACTACCGGCACATCAAACCCACTCATACTTAATCCCACCAATCTCACAGGTTTGATTCCGGCTTCTGTTTTTTCAAGCAATAGCGGAATGATCTGTTTTAAGTCTGTTAGTTGAATAATGTGCTCGGTGCTGTGCGCACGGGTGACTTGTTGAAAGTCAGCATATTTCACTTTGACGGTGATGGTGCGCGCTTTCAGGTTTTGTTTACTCAGGCTTTCGAAAACGCGTTCAGCCAGATCAAGCAGTTTGGCGGTTAATTCCGGGATAGAGTGAATATCTTCAGCAAAGGTGGTTTCTTTACCGAGCGATTTACGGATGCGTTGACTGCGAACCGGACGTTCGTCGATAGCTCGGGCGATGTTGTAATAATACTGACCTGCTTTACCGAAACGCTCAGTCAGTTCTATTAATGATTTCTCACGTAGGTCCTTGCCAGTATGGATGCCGAGATTATGCATTTTGGTTTCTGTGGCGGGACCAATACCATGAAACTTACCCACTGGAAGATCGGCGACAAAGGCTTCGCCTTGTTCGGGTCTGATGACATAGAGCCCATTGGGTTTGTCCATATCCGAGGCAATTTTGGCGAGGAATTTA
>NZ_DDCG01000002.1:93062-107474 GCF_002335235.1 Methylophaga sp. UBA2012
GCAATTTTGGCGAGGAATTTATTATAGGAAACCCCCGCCGAGGCGGTGAGCCGAGTTTCCTGCAAAATCTCACGTTTAATGGCCTGGGCAATCATGGTGGCCGAACCATTAAAAGCCTCGGTGTAGGTGACATCTAAATAAGCTTCATCAAGAGATAACGGCTCAACTTCAGTGGCATAACGCCAGAAAATATCACGGATTTGATTGGAGACTTCACGGTAGGCTTCAAAACGCGGCGGCACAAATAGGGCATGTGAGCATAAACGATAGGCGCGCGAGCAGGGCATGGCCGAATGAATGCCGTACTTTCTGGCTTCATAACTGCAGGCTGCGACCACGCCCCGGCTGTTAGGCTGGCCGCCGACGATCAGTGGTTTACCCTTATATTCTGGATGATCACGTTGTTCAACAGAAGCAAAAAAAGCATCCATATCGACGTGAATTATTTTGCGTTGTTTAGCCATGAGGTATCAAGGATATCAGAAATATGTTCTCTTAATTTTCTCATTATCGTTGACTGCATGATGAACAGCAATATTTTCTAGTCGTCTGTATCGCTATGAACAAAAGTGGAACCAGATATACTTCAATGTTACTTTAGCTGATTCAACGCGATCTGAGACCGATTTTGATAGCACGACTACGTTCATGGCAGGAGAGTTTACAAGCATTTATGCACCCGCGGGTGTTGACGATGCTTGTCTTTGGCATCATGGCGGGCCTGCCGTTATTACTGATTTTTTCCACCTTGAGTCTATGGCTTGGCGAAGTCGGCATCGCTAAAAGTGAAATCACTTATTTCAGTTGGGCGGCGCTGGGGTACTCATTCAAATTCGTTTGGGCACCATTAGTCGATGTCATGCCTTTACCCTTATTAACCCGTTGGCTAGGACGTCGGCGTGCCTGGTTATTATTGGCGCAGTGCATGGTGATGGGCTCCATTATTTTTATGGCGATGGTCGATCCTGCCCAGCATTCTTTAGTATGGATGGGCGCTGCTGCAGTGTGTTTAGGCTTTTCCTCGGCTACTCAGGATATTGTCACCGATGCTTACCGTATAGAGTCTGCTAATGCTGAACTGCAGGCGATGATGTCAGCCAGTTACATCGCCGGATATCGCATTGGCATGTTGCTGGCTGGAGGCGGAGCTTTATTTCTGGCCAGTTATTTTGGTACCAGTATGGAGCATTATAATTTTGAGGCCTGGCAATTAACCTACTGGGCGATGGCCAGTTTATTTTTAGTTGGCATTTTGACCACCTTAATCATCGATGAGCCCAAGCAACTACAAGCATCAGCTTTGATCAATCGTCGCCATCATGTGCGATTTTTTATTACCTTTTTGCTGGCAGTGAGCGCCTTTATTTGTAGCTTTGCTCTGACAGCAGACTTAACCGCGCTGGCGAAACAAAAACTGAGTTTATTGTTGAGTAATGCGCAGCTGGTGTCTGTTTTTATCGAGTTAATCAGATTGGTATTTGCCGGGGTTGCCGCAGCGCTGGTTGCGCTGTTGATGACACAAATAAAATTTATCGATAAACAAAGTGTGACTCACAGCTACATCGCGCCTATTCAGGATTTCTTTACACGCTATGGCTGGTCTTTGGCTTGGTTATTATTAGCCTTGGTGGGGCTGTACCGAATTTCAGATATTGTGCTTGGCGTAGTGGCTAATCCGCTTTATCAAAGTCTTGGTTTTACCAAAAATGAAATTGCCACCGTGGTGAAAACCTTTGGTGTGTTTATGACCATTTTCGGCGCCTTTTATGGCGGGGTACTGGTGTTACGTTATGGTGTGATGCCGATATTGATGTTGGGGGCGGTGTTATCTGCGATTACTAATTTGTTGTTTATGCTGTTAGTGCAAAGCGGTCATGATATTACGATGCTGTATGTGGTGATTACCGCCGATAATTTATCTGGTGGCCTGGCTAATGCCGCCTTTATTGCCTTTTTGTCGAGTTTAACCAATATCTCTTTTACTGCTGTGCAGTATGCCATTTTCAGCTCATTGATGACCTTAATCCCCAAAGTGCTGGGCGGTTACTCTGGTTCTATGGTCGAGTCTATTGGGTTTGAAAATTTCTTTTTGATGACGGCACTGATGGGGCTACCTGTGTTATTACTGATTGCACTGGCCCGTAAACGATTTAATCTCACCCATCCTCAATAAATTTTTCAAATAATTCCCAAGGATAGTGACATATTGCTTGGGTGGCTAATTCATTCAGGCCAAGGACACCGATGACTGGTCATGGAAAAGTGCAATCACCAGCTATCTGTGCCCCTGCTTCTGAAGTGGTTTATGTAACATTATTTGTCATTATCGGGTAAAAGTTAGCCCACCAATTTATAACAAGGTTGATACACCCCTTCTCCCTGGCCTAGTTTCATTCGTTGCTGTTTGACAAAAATATGGAGCAGATTATCAATGGCTTGCATGATGTCAGGATCACCCTTCAACAGATAAGGCCCATGCTTCGCCACTTCTTTAATACCAAAACTTTTCACATTGCCGGCGACAATGCCTGAAAATGCTGAGCGGATCTGGCTGGCAAGCAAATGTTTGGGCAATGATGGATCTAAATCCAACGCGGCCATATTTTCATGAGTAGGAATAAATGGCTGCTGCAGCATAGGGTCGATATGTAACTGCCAGTTGTAGTAATAGGCTTCTTCAGTTTCTCTGCGATTTTCATGGACTTCGGTCATCGCCTGTTTGACTTTATAGCCAACGGTTTCTGGCTCACCAATCACGATTTCATATAAGTCACTAATCTCTTCACCCAGACACTGTTTGAGGAAGGCGTCCAGCGTGTTGAAGTAGTCCCGACAGGATTCTGGCCCAGCAAAAATTAATGGAATGCCATATTTATTTTCCGGATGCAGCAGGATACTGAGTAAATAGAAGATTTCTTCCACAGTACCGACGCCACCTGGAAATACCACGATAACGTGACCCAGACGCACGAAGGCTTCCAGGCGTTTTTCGATGTCGGGCATGATAACCAGTTCATTGACGATAGCATTGGGCGATTCTGAAGCAATGATGCCAGGTTCGCTAATGCCGATATAACGACCATGGGTGATTTGCTGTTTAGCATGACCCACTGCAGCCCCTTTCATAGGGCCTTTCATCGCACCAATACCGCAGCCGGTGATGATATCCAGTCCTCTCAAACCAAACTCATATCCGACATGTTTGGCATAGTCATATTCTTCACGTGGAATAGAATGACCACCCCAGCACACTACCAGATTTGGTGAGACATTCGGCCTGACCATATTGGCATTACGCAGAATGCGGAACACTTTGTCGGTGATTTTGGCTGAGTTATTGGTTTCTTCAGCGAGAATTTTAAAGTCAGTGTAGACAATATCGCGCAATACCGAAGATAAATGCTCCTGAATACCACGAATCAGGATGCCGTCAACAAAAGACTGTGCCGGTGCATTAAAGATTTCCAGCATCACACCACGCGGTTGTGATTTCAGGCGGATATCAAAGTCCGCATAGAGCTGCTGAATTTCTTCAGCATCATCTTCATGGCTGTCAGTATTCAGAATGGCCAGAGCACATTCACGAAACAGTTGATGCAGCTCAGCGCTGGGTGAGCTGAGTTTGATGATTTCTTCCTGTGATAACAGGTTAAGACTACGAATTGGACGAACAGTGGTATAAGGGATTTTTTTCATTCACACGCCTTCTTTGGTGGTTACTAATTGATGCTCCCACTCTTGTTAATAACAATCAATGGTTTTCAGATAATTTTTGCTCAGCAGCACTACAAATGCATAGAAGCTAACCTGATGGAGGGCTCTTCCAGACTGGCCGTGACTGTAAACCCTAAGCTCTCTACCAGCCGCTGCATGGGTTGATTACTGGTCAGGATTTCGCCTTCCATCAGGCTGAAACCTTGCTGGCGAGCACTGGAAATTAACGCATTCATCAGTCGTGTGCCAATACCTTTATGCTGCCACTCATCGGCGACCACCAAAGCAAATTCACAGCTACTGCCATCCGGGTTCATGCTGTAACGGGCGACACCGACTTCAATTTCTTCCTCTTCTTCCATAGTCACTGCCATTAAAGCCAGTTCGCGACTGTAATCAAGCTGAGTAAAGCGTATCAACATATCCTGCGATAATTCGTTGAGTTCCTGCATAAAACGGAAATAGCGTGATTCGGTAGAAAGCTTCCGGAAAAAGACTTGTTCTATCAGCGCATCTTCAGGTCGTATTGGCCGGATAATAATATCCGTGCCATCGGCTAACTGCTCCTGTTTGGTCAGATGGGTTGGATAAGGGTGAATGGCCATATGATCATAACGATTAATCGTTTTGACATGATGTGCCACCACAATTCTGACATCTAATGCCAACACACCTCGCTCGTCGACAACCAGCGGATTGATATCCAGCGATTCAATTTCTGGTAATTCACAGACCATTTCAGACACACGTAATAACACTTGTATTAAGGCATCACGATTTACCGCAGGCATATCACGGAATTCACCGAGCATTGCTGCGATTTTGGTTTGATTAATCAGCTTATCTGCCAGGAAGGTGTTTAACGGTGGCAGGGCGATAGCGGTATCCTGCAACACTTCCACTTTTACACCACCCGCACCAAACACAATGGTGGTGCCAAACACCGGATCACGATTGGCGCCGACCAGACATTCTCTGCCAAAGGGATCGGTATACATTGGTTCGATACTGACGCTGAACGATTTTATATCCGGCACTTTTTTACGCACAGCTTCCAACAGTTCTTTGTAAACCAACCTGACGGCGGCCGCATTATTGATATTTAAGCGTACGCCGCCAACATCTGTTTTATGCTGGATATGGCGATCATTGATTTTCATCGCTACCGGATAACCAAAACTTTCTGCGGCGACCAAAGCTTCATTGGCACTATGACATTGAATGCTTAAGCTCACCGGGATATCAAAGGCATGTAACAGGGCTCGGGATTCAGCCGTTGTCAGCGCTTGTCTATTTTCAGCCAAGACACTTTCAATAATCAGTCGGGCGCCTTCAATATCGGGTTCACTATGTGATGATAAAGGGCCGGGAACCTGCATCAGCAGCTGCTGATTTTCATAAAAACGTGCCAGACAGGCGAAGGCTTCAACTGACGATTCCGGATCAGAGAAACACGGCACATGATGACGGGCAAATAAACGATCTGCACTGGCGATAAGTTGTTGTCCCATCCAGCAAGCCAGAACTGGTTTAGAACTGGTCTGCTGTGCATCAATGACAGCCTGCGCACAGGCATCAGGATCAGTCATGGCTTGGGGCGATAACATGACTAAGACGCCATCAATGCCTTCATCTTGCAAACAGGCATTGACCGCTGCTTTATAACGTTCCGGTGCGGCATCACCCAGCACATCGATAGGATTACTACGTGACCAGTGGGCTGGTAATACCTTATCCAGACTGGCAATGGTGTCATCTGACAGACTGGCTAATTCAATACCTAAATCAATGGCCCGATCAGTGGCCATTACGCCAAGACCACCACCGTTAGTAACAATCGCTAAACGTCTGCCATGAACTCGGCATTGTGTGGCTAATAATTCAGCCGCCGCAAAAAGCTGCTGAATGGTATCGGCTCTGACCACACCTGCTCGCTGAATTGCGGCATTAAAGACGTCATCTCCCCCCATCATCGCACCTGTATGCGTTAAAGCGGCTTGTGATCCAGCTTGATGACGACCCGCCTTGATCACGACCACAGGTTTCATACGAGAAGCGATACGTAAACCGCTCATAAAACGGCGTGCATCACGTATGCCTTCGACATACAGCAGAATGCTTTGGGTCTTGTGGTCCTGAGCCAGGAAATCGAGCAGATCGCCAAAGTCGATATCGGCGGCATTGCCCAGAGAGATAATGGCGGAAAAGCCCACTTCATTGGCTGCGGCCCAGTCCAAAATGGCTGTACATAACGCACCAGATTGTGAAATTAAGGCTAATTGCCCCGGCGCAGCGGTGTTTTTGCTGAACGTGGCATTCATGCCAATACTAGGCCGGATAAGACCCAGACAATTCGGGCCTAGAATATGAATATTGTATTGCTTTGCGGCTTTCACCACCGCATGTTCCAGTTTCAGTCCTTGCCCCTGTCCTTCACTAAAACCGGCTGAAATAATAATGGCCGCTTTCACACCTGCGTGACCACATTGATGAATAATGGCTTCTATGGTGGTGGCCGGTGTGGCGATAACAGCCAAATCGATAGATTCATTAATCGCTTCCAGATTCGGGTAGCAAATATGATCATTGATACGATCATATTTTGGATTTACTGCAAAGACTGGTCCGGAAAAATCGGTATCCACCAAATTATCAAATACGCGTCTGCCCACCGCATCCGTCGTCTGACTGGCACCAAATACCGCGATTGAACGGGGTGAAAACAGGCGGTCTAAAAAATGTGTGGTCATATCACTGGTCCATTTTCCTGATACGATTAGCTTACAAAAACTTTATTACGGTTGTTTAAGGTGTCGTTATGACTATCGCGTTTATTTCTCATGCTGACTGTGCCCTGCACGAAACGACATCATATCACCCGGACACGGCAGAAAGACTTGCTGCCATTCACGATCGTCTTATCGCCAGCGGCCTGGAAATGGTTATGCATTTTTATGACGCGCCGATGGTCACCTTACAGCAATTATGTCGTGTTCATGATGCTGATTATGTCAGTGATATCTTTCAGAAGTTGCAAGAGAATGAACGTGTTTGGCTGGATGCCGATACATTGATGGTGTCAGCGTCATTAACGGCGGCACAGCGTGGAGCCGGGGCTGTAGTAAAAGCGGTTGATTTAGTGATGAGCCAAGACGCGAATACGGCCTTTTGTTGTGTCAGACCGCCCGGTCATCACGCAGAACATAACAAAGCGATGGGCTTTTGTATATTCAATAACGTCGCTGTAGGTGTCGCTCATGCGATAGCTGAATATGGATTGCAGCGAGTGGCCATTATCGACTTTGATGCACACCATGGTAATGGCACAGAAGATATTTTCAGAGGCAATCAGCAGATACTGTTATGCAGTAGTTTTCAGCATCCTTTTTATCCCGATACTGGTGAACCGGGTAAACACGACAATATGATCAATATTGGTCTGCCTGCTGGCACCAGTGGTGAGCAATTTCGCCAACTTATTGAAGAACAATGGCTACCAGAGCTGGAAGCATTTCAACCAGAAATGATTTTTATCTCAGCTGGATTCGATGGGCATCGGGAAGACGATATGTCGGATCTGGACTTAGTGGAAGATGATTTTGCCTGGGTGACAAGTGAAGTGAAAAAAATAGCGGATAAATTTGCCCAGGGCCGGATAGTTTCAACGCTTGAAGGCGGTTATGTCATGTCAGCATTAGGCCGCAGTGTGGCCAGTCATATTGATGCTTTGTTATGAGTGCTATCTGACTTTAAGATAATAAAAAAGCCCTGTAAAACAGGGCTTTTTTGTGATCTTTCAGAGACTCCTAGAACGGAATATCATCATCGTAATAATCATCGCCGCCACCACCATAATCAGGGCCTGCAGATGATGAGGCAGGTTGTGGTGCATTGTAACCGCCAGATTGTTGTTGTGGACGTTGGTCAAACGAGGTATCACCACCACTGTAATTACTGCCACCGCCCTGGTTGGCACCACCGCCGGCACCACGACTGTCCAGCATGGTCATTTCATTACCCACGATTTCCGTCGTGTATTGGTCTTGTCCCTGCTGATTTTGCCATTTACGTGTTTGAATCCGACCTTCGATATAAACCTGTGAGCCTTTGTGCAGATATTGCTGAGCAATTTCCCCCAGTTTGTTGCGTAAGACGACACGGTGCCATTCGGTGCGTTCCTGACGTTCACCGGTTTGTCTGTCTTTCCAGCTTTCTGATGTGGCAATTCGTAAATTACAAATTGAACCACCGTTTGGAAAGGCGCGGCTTTCAGGCTCTGCGCCGAGTCGTCCGACCAGAATGACCTTATTTACTGACATGGCTTGTTCCTTGGTTTAATGGGGACCGTCAAATCTGTGCTGATGTTGCTGCTGAACATCAGTCAAATGACTGTCTCAGTGTTAAAAAAATAGTTAAAAGCGTTTCTACCATCAACCACACTATTGCAGGCAGAAAAAGGATTGCTAATGAGCAGGGATAATATCATCTCAGTCACACATTCCCAATATCAAAATAGAAGGTCCAGTGTGATGCGTTGTCTTAGGTGGGGTGTTTGGAAGAGATAAGGATAATCTGCTTTAGCGCTTGAGTACTTCTTCAACTTCAGCTTGACACTGTAGCAATGCTGAAGTCACTTCTGTCATGTTTTTGTTGAAACGAATTACGGGTAATGCGACTGCAATGGCATAACGCTCTGCTAGCGAGGATTGAATGCTGACACCTACAGCGCAAACCCCTTCAGCATGTTCTTCAATATCAACTGCCCAGCCATTTTTACGAATCAAATCCAGGTCACGAAAGAGCGTGTCATAGGATACGTGGCTGGACTCTGTGCGCTGTATCCATTTGTCACCAATGACGGTTTTGACTTCTTCATTACTGAGCGTTGCCAGTATCGCTTTGCCATGAGCCGATGTGTAAACAGGGAAGGCTGTCCCCACCGGGGACATGACGCGAAGTTCCTGATCACTGGCTATTTGATCGATGGATAAGGAGTATTGCCCCCGAAACACGCAGACATCTACGGTTTCTCTTGTTCGTCTGGCCAATGTATCGATGTGGGGTTTGGCGACGCTGATAAAGTCAGTGTGCGCAGTATGCGTCATCTGTAATAAGGCCGCACCAAGTTGTATACCCTGACGAGTGTGAATCACCAAAGACGCTTGTTCTAAAGACGACACCAAACGATGAACAGTAGATCGTGGTAACTCAACGCGTTTGGCTAATGCTGTGATGCTGATTCCTTGTGGATAGTGTTGTAATGCTTTGAGTATCGTGGCGGCACGCGAAATAACCTGACTATGATTGTGTTTGCTTTGATCGACCATCATTTTATCCATTTATTGACACAGGGAGTCTAACATATGACTATCACCGATATATGAAATAAGGTGACCGTATAGTGGATAAAAACTCAAGACAAGCAAACCGGTTAACCGGCATCACATTACTCGCAGTATCCTCGCTTACCATCATGGTGGGATGTATTCTGCTGCCAGGCTTACCGTTGATTGCTACTCAGCTCGGAAATTTCTTCTGATCCTGGCTGGTTGATTACCATGCCATCGCTAGGGGTGATCCTGTTTGGCCCAGCTGCAGGAAAATTGATGCAAAAAGTCGGGGCTTACAACGCGCTTTGTGTCGGTTTGGCTCTCTATGGGCTAATCGGTATGGCAGGTTTTTTGTTCAAAGATTCCATATTCATTCATGTTGACCGCCTATTACTCGGCGCTGCCACTGCGGTGGTTATGGCATCTGGTACGGCATTAATTGCCCACTTTTATCAAGGGCAAGAAAGGTTACAGATGATCGCAAAACAAGGCATGTCGATAGAGGTAGGTGGTGTCATCTTTCTTGCTGTAGCCGGACTGTTAACCGCACAGGCATGGTTCTGGCCATTTTATCTTTACGCTATTGCCTGGCTCATCTTAGTCATGGTGGTGTTGTATGTGCCAGCGATGACAGGTCTTGAGAAAACACAAACAGATACTGCCGAAGTAAGAGTGAGCCGAGAGCAACGTTGGGTGTTAGCACTGGCTTTGATATCCATGCTGATCTTTTTCATCACCACCATTACCCTGCCTGTACAACTGCATCAATCGGGTGTCAGTGAGACTACAGCAGGATTTTATCTGGCGTTTATTTCATTTATGGCCGTGATAGGCGCTTTTTTTATGCCAAAGGTAGTTGAACGTTTGCAGGAAAAGTCGACGCTGATTGCTGCTTATAGTCTATACGGTATTGCCCAGATATTGTTTGCCTTCACCAATTCTTGGTTCACTCTTATTCTAGCGGCCGTTGCCATGGGGATGGGATTTGGATTATCAATACCGTTGGTAAATCACATCACTATTGAATTGAGTGATTCCAGCATTAGGAATACACAATTAGCCTATTTATCCATGGCGATATTTTCAGGTCAGTTTCTCTCATCAGTCTTGGCAGAAATGATTGACGACCACTTGGCGTTGTATCTTTGTACAACTTTTCTAGCATTTATCACCGCCATCACATTAATAGCAATGAGAGGACTGCGGTTTCGAGCCTGATTTCTGCACTCCTTAATGCCGTGAAGCAAAGGCTTCCAGTTCTTCCATATTAATTTCATCGGGCGAATATTTGACGTAAGCCACTTGCTCTTCCGGCACCATGACAGCTTCTTTTACACCATATATGGCTGTCAATTGTTGAATGAAGTCAGTGGAATTATTCATGGTCGCCTCACTCAGATGAATGATCTTACTGCTGTAATGTTTCGGTGCCTGCATAGGGAAAACCAGTAATAACCAAATGACGACCAGTACGACACTGGCGACAAAAATCCCTTCCAGACCGAAGATGCCATAAAGTGTACCGCCCATAGCGCCACCAATAAATGCACCTACAAATTGGGCACTGGAGTAAACCCCCATTGCTGTCCCTTTATTTTCCAGCGGACTGAGCTTTGACATCATCGATGGCAGGCTGGCCTCGAGAATATTAAACGCAGAAAAAAACAACCAAAGACAGATTAGGATCGCGGTTAATGAGTGAGCAAAAAATGCCCAACCCAGCTCAGCCAGGCCTATCACGGCAATGGCACCGATGAAAACGGATTTCATTTTGCGTTTTTTCTCGGCGATGATGATAAATGGCACCATTGTGAAAAAAGCTAAAAGCAGCACTGGCATATAAGCCATAGCATGCTGGCTTTTATCCAGTCCAGCCACATCCTGTAAGGCATGAGGTAAAGCGAAAAAGCTGGTGGTAAGCAGTAAATGCAGCAACATAATACTCAGCACTAAACGCATGATCTGTTTGTTGCCAAACACTTTCCCAAATTGCTTGGGGACAGGCCCAAGATCGGTATGCATCATCAAACGTTTAGGGGATGGTACCCATAAGTGCAAAATACCGATACCAGCAATGGCGAGCAGTGCTGTCGCCCAGAAAATACCTGATAAACCAACCCAATGTTCGAGAATAGGGCCGGTTGCCAGCGCGACAGAGAATGATAGACCGATACTAATACCGATACTGGCCATCGCTTTAGTACGTTGCTCATCGCGTGTAAGGTCTGCTGTTAAAGCCATAATTGCGGCGGCGATGGCTCCGCTACCCTGCAATAGGCGTCCGACAATAACCATCTCAATAGAGTGTGCCATTGCTGCAATCACACTACCGGCCGCAAATAAAAGTAAGCCAATGGTGATAACGCGCTTACGACCAATCTTGTCGGATAACATACCAAATGGAATTTGCAGTAACGCCTGAGTCAGTCCGTATGCGCCAATCGCAATACCTATGAGCATGGGTGTACTGCCCGTGTATTGATGCGCCGATATCGAAAAAACCGGCAAGATCATGAATAAGCCCAGCATTCTCAAGGCAAATATCAACGAAAGCCCTGAAATGCTCCGCTTTTCCAGCGAGGTCAATGAGTTTGTTGTAGTTTGTTTTTGCGTCATGGTAGTCGGACAGAGTATATTGATCCGTTTGATTTTACTACGGAATCCTGATGAAAAATATAAGCGTTCCCGGGATGAAAAATATAAGCATTCGTGGGGCTCGTACCCATAATCTTAAAAATATTGACCTGGACTTGCCTAGAGATGCTCTGATTGTTATCACTGGCTTGTCTGGTTCGGGAAAATCCTCGCTTGCCTTCGACACATTATACGCAGAAGGACAGCGTCGATATGTAGAATCCTTGTCAGCCTATGCCCGTCAGTTCTTGTCGATGATGGAAAAGCCGGATGTGGATCATATTGAAGGCCTGTCCCCAGCAATATCGATCGAGCAAAAATCCACGTCGCATAATCCGCGCTCAACGGTGGGCACCATTACCGAGATTTATGACTATTTGAGATTGTTATTTGCTCGTGCTGGTGAGCCGCGTTGTCCGACACATCATCAGCCACTGGCGGCGCAAACGGTCAGTCAGATGGTCGATGCGGTGCTGGAGATGCCTGAAGGTAAACGTTTGATGTTGATTGCGCCGGTGATTCAGGACCGCAAAGGCGAGCATCGTGATGTGCTGGAAGAGCTGCGTATTAAAGGCTTCGTTCGTGCGCGAGTGAATGGTCAGGTAATTGAGCTTGATGATCCGCCCGAATTAGAATTGCGCAAAAAACACACTATTGAAGCCGTAGTAGATCGTTTTAAAGTGCGCGCGGATATTCAGCAACGTTTGGCAGAATCATTTGAGACTGCACTGGCTATGGCTGATGGCGTCGCCAAAGTGGTATCAATGGATGATGAATCTGATGAGACTTTGTTCTCAGCACGCTTTGCTTGTCCAGAATGTGGTTATTCGATTTCCGAATTAGAGCCGCGCATGTTTTCGTTTAATAATCCTGCCGGCGCCTGTCCGACCTGCGATGGTTTGGGTGTGAAGCAGTTTATTGATCCTGTGCGTGTGGTGACTCATCCCGAATTAAGTCTGGCGGCGGGAGCGATTCGTGGCTGGGACCGTCGTAATGCTTATTACTACCAACTGATGTTATCGCTGGCGGAACATTATAAATTTGATCTGGAGACACCCTTTCAGGAATTGTCCGATGATGTGCGTGAAGTCATCCTGTATGGTAGCGGCAAAACACAGATCGCCTTCAACTACATGGGGGACCGTGGTAAGTCAGTGAGTCGGAAACATCCGTTTGAAGGCGTGATTCCGAATATGCAGCGTCGTTATCACGAAACAGAATCAAACAGTGTTCGTGAAGATTTGGCTAAGTTCCATTCCATCCGGGCTTGTCCGGAATGTCATGGGGCGAGATTGACGTTGGCTTCGCGTAATGTATTTGTCAATGAAATTACATTACCTGAAGTCACGGCGATGCCGATTGGCGAAGTGAGTACTTTCTTTGAAACACTCACCTTACCGGGTAAACGCGGTGAAATTGCAGAAAAAATTGTTACTGAAATTTCGGCGCGATTGAGTTTTCTGGTCAATGTTGGTCTTGATTATCTGAATCTGGCTCGTAGTGCGGAAACTTTATCTGGTGGTGAAGCTCAGCGTATTCGTTTAGCCAGCCAGATTGGTGCGGGTCTGGTTGGGGTCATGTACATTCTTGATGAGCCTTCAATTGGTCTGCATCAGCGAGATAATGATCGTCTGCTGGAAACCTTAACTCGACTACGAGACCTGGGTAATACAGTCATCGTGGTTGAGCATGATGAAGATGCGATTCGCATGGCGGATTTTGTGCTTGATATTGGGCCAGGTGCAGGTGTGCATGGTGGTCAAATTGTGGCTCAGGGTACACCTGAAGAAATCATGAAAAGTGAAGAGTCACTGACCGGGCAGTATCTGTCAGGACGCAGAAAAATTGAGGTGCCTGCCAAACGTCAACAGCCTCATGCGGGTCGTGTGATTGGTTTAAGAGGGGCTTGCGGCAATAATCTGAAAAATGTGGATATCGATGTACCGATTGGTCTGATGACCTGTGTTACCGGTGTGTCTGGCTCGGGTAAATCAACGCTGATCAATGAAACTTTATTAAAGCTGACTGCCAAAAACTTAAACGGTAACTCCGAAGAACCCGCACCGCATTCTGAAATTATTGGCTTAGAGCAGCTTGATAAAGTGGTGGCGATTAACCAAAGTCCGATTGGTCGTACGCCACGTTCAAACCCGGCCACTTATACCGGATTGTTTACCCCGATTCGTGAGTTATTCGCTGGCACACCAGAGGCACGCTCACGTGGTTATGGTCCTGGTCGCTTTAGTTTTAATGTCAAAGGTGGCCGTTGTGAGGCGTGTCAGGGCGATGGTCTGATTAAAGTGGAGATGCACTTCCTGCCTGATATTTATGTGCCATGTGATGTGTGTAAAGGTGAGCGCTATAACCGCGAAACATTGGATATCCGTTATAAAGGTAAAACTATCACCGAGGTGCTGGATATGACCATCGAAGAAGCCAACGTCTTTTTCGAAAATATTCCGGTCGTAGCCAAAAAGTTACAGACATTGATTGATGTCGGATTGACGTATATCAAACTGGGACAAAATGCGACCACCTTGTCTGGTGGTGAGGCGCAGCGTGTCAAATTAGCCAAAGAGTTATCCAAACGCGATACCGGTAAAACCCTGTACGTATTGGATGAACCAACCACCGGCTTACACTTTTTCGATATTGAACAGCTACTGAAAGTACTGCACAGTCTACGTGACCGCGGTAATACTATTGTGGTGATTGAGCATAATCTGGATGTTAT
>NZ_DDCG01000002.1:107638-128009 GCF_002335235.1 Methylophaga sp. UBA2012
GTGGTGATTGAGCATAATCTGGATGTTATCAAAACAGCAGACTGGATTATTGATATGGGACCTGAAGGCGGTGCACGTGGTGGAGAAGTGTTGGCTGTGGGTACCCCAGAAGAGGTGGCAGAACATCCACTTTCTTATACCGGTAAATATTTAAAACCCTTATTGAACTTATGAGTCTAGAACAAGAAATCAAACTTCAGGTCACCCAGGCTGAGTCTCTTCTGTTACATGAAATAGACTGGCTCAAAAAACGTTTGATCCAAGATGTGTATCAGCAGCATTTATTGAGCACCTATTTTGATACGGCTGATAAAGCCTTGATGAACTTTGGTGTGGGTCTGAGATTGCGTCAAATCGGTGAACAGTGGCTGCAAACGGTGAAATGCAGTGGAAAAGCTAGTTCTGGTTTGCATGAACGTCAGGAGTGGGAGCATGAATTAGCGGCTCCGGAATTTGATATTGAGCGTCTGGCTGAAACCGCTATTGCGTCATTACTGGAGCAGGAGCAGATATGGAATGCTATCCAGCCAGTATTCACCACAGAGTTTGAACGTGATGTTTGGTTGTTAGCTTTGGATAATGACACCGTGGTTGAACTGGCTTATGACCGAGGCGAAGTCAGAGCCGGTGATAAACAAACGGCGATTCATGAAATCGAGTTGGAATTAAAACAGGGTGAAATAGACATTTGCCAAAAATTAGCGGATCGGCTGAAGACCGCTCTCCCACTTGAGTACAGCAATATCAGTAAAGCGGGATTGGGTTATGGATTGTCGCAAGATGCTGAAAATTAAAGAATTATTTAGATTTTCTAAGTGACAGACAAAGACCGTTTTGTCTGTTATAGTCGAACCATTGCTTCTATCAGGTTAATGATGATGCAGGGTGATTTCCCGCTTATTGCTCTGTGTTGCTTGTTTTCCCAAGCGAGAAGGAGAATCGACTATGAAGAAAAAGTGGATCGTTGTCGCCGAGAGCAGTCGAGCTCGGATCTTTTCTGTTGAGAGTCGGACTAGTCCACTCAAGGAAATTGATGACATGGTCAACACTGCCAGTCGGGCACATAATCAGGATTTAGTATCTGATGAGCCTGGACGGGGTTTTGATAGTTATGGTTCTGGGGGGCGTCATGCCATGGAGTCCAGAACAGAGCCGAAAAAACAGGAAATGCAGATGTTTGCTCATGACGTAAGTGAACGTCTGGAAAGCGCTCGCCGAACCGGTGATGTCAACGACCTGGTTTTGATTTCCCCGCCAAGTTTCCTGGGGGCTCTCAAGCAGCAAATGGGTGAAGTGACACAGAAATATATCAGTCAAACCATCAACAAAAACTTTATCAATAAAAGCGAACAAGAAATCCGTCGTTATTTATTTCAATAAACTCTTGATTAAGCCGGCAACATTTGTTGCCGGCTTTTTTATCTTGTCGATAAACCGCGACCGGTTTCAAACTTCCAGGTACGAATCACCGTAAGCATATCGTTATTTTTCAACACATCTTTAGGTATAGCAGCATAAGGCGCACCCAGTCGGACGATTCTGACCGCGGCATCATCCAATACTTTATGCCCTGATGACCGTGACACGACGATGCCTCCCGCAGGTACACTGCCATCCGGATTAATATCTACAGATAGCATCAGGCTGCCACTCAGGCCTTTTTGCCTAGCTTCCTGAGGGTAGTTCATATTACCGATGCGCTCGACTTTCATTTCCCAGGCTTTCATATAGGCGGCGGCGGCAAACTCTTTGGTCGAGGCTGAAATACGTCGCTTTTTAGGTCTTTCACTTAACGCCTTGGTACTTTTATCGAGTTTTTCCTGAAGCTCACTTATTTCACTTCTTGCCTGCATCATCAAATCACGGGCAGAAATTTCGGGCTTAGCCACTTCTTCCGGTTCCGCCTCAGTTTCAGCAGCGATTTCCGCTGTCTCAGTTTTTTCTACCTTGCGCTCCGCTTTTTCCTGAGTGAGCTTTTTCACTGGCTTCTCTGGTTTCGGCACAGGCTTTGCATTAGGTTGAGGTTTGGGTTTTTGCACCTCAGGTTTCGGCTCGACCACCTTTGGCTCTGGCGGTGTTGGTTCTGGTGCTGGTGGTTGAACGGCGACGGTTTCCGTCTCGGTAACCGTTTCTGTTTTTTGCACTGGCGGTGGTGCCGAAGGTTGGTCTTCAGTTAGCGGTACAAGTATGTCTTTTGTAGGCACTGGGGTAGGCGTATCAAGTTCCCCCCCGCCTTCATTATTTGCCTGAGCCAGAAAGTCCGCTTCTTCTGGCTTGATTTTGTCTTGTTGTTTCACCAGCGTGATATCAAGATTGTTCGCTGGTGCGTTGGTGGGCTTAGAAAACACATCAAAGCTCACACCCAGCACAATCACCAGATGCAGGATGACTGAAAACAGCAGAGTAAAAATGAGTCGATCTGATGATGCGCTGGTTGCCATAGCTATGGAGTCGTTGTTGAGCCTATTTCACGTAAAATCGGTTGAGTTGATTTGTCAGTAAAATGAATTTTTTTCTGCATGGACGGGGTCATTTCAACTTGACCATCGGCACGAACAATCATCACTTCCTTAATACCCATTGAGGCGGCAATTTCCGGCCAGTCTTTACCGGCCACAATTAATGCTGTCGCTGCGGCATCAGCACGGGCGGCTTGCTGGTGAATCACTGTCGCAGAAATATTATCGCGTGCGGGGTAACCGGTTCTTGGATCCAGAATATGAGGGTAGCGTTTGCCCTCATAGGTAAAGAAACGTTCATAGTCACCGGAAGTAAATACACTTTCGTCACCGGATACGGCTACAGAGGCGAGCATAGCGCCTTCTTTACGAGGATGGCGGATACCAATGACCCAGGGGCGGTTGCCATGTTTACCGATAGCGCGTAAATCACCACCAATATTGATAATGGCGTTATTCACGCCTTGTTTTCTCAGGGCATCAATGGCGGCATCAACCGCAGTGCCTTTAGCAAAACCACCAAACCCCAGTTTAACCTTCGAATTGTCACTGGTCAGAATATTGTCCTTAATATGGATATCATCCATGGTGGGGGCCGCTTTTAACCAAGCGTCGATTTTATCTTGAGCAGGCGGTGGGCGTGACTCAAACCAGTCATCACGATGGTAACCCCACAGTTCAAATAATTTACCGGCAGCCGGATTAAACAGGTTATGACTTTCCTTGGCATAGGTGGCTGCCTCTTCAATAACCGTGGCCACTTCTGGTTTGATTTCGACTGGTTCGCCGTTTGCAATTGCTTTATTGATACGGGTTAATGTGCTGGGTTTCCATGCATGCCAGGTTTCATTAATGTTATCGAAGGAGTCTTCCAGATCGGTCACTGTTTTCTCGGCAGTGTCAGCATCCACACCGTAAAGACTGACATCAATTTCAGTGCCGAAGGCATAAAATTTTGCCTGGCGAGCAGCTTCTTCCTGTTCGCCGCAAGCTGTGAGTAATAAGGTCGTTAAGATAAATAAAAGGGGTATCAGTTTCATGGTAGAAGTTTGTCTATTGCAGTCATAAGATCGGCACCAATATTGATGCCAAATTGTCGATCAAGTTCACGGATACAGGTCGGACTAGTGACATTTATTTCGGTCAGATAATCACCAATCACGTCGAGCCCGACAAAAATTAAGCCTTTTTCGCGTAGTTTGGGGCCAACCTGCTCGCAGATCCAACGATCCCTGTCAGTCAGTGGCCGACCTTCGGCTCGCCCACCTGCAGCAAGGTTGCCGCGCGTTTCACCTTCAGCTGGGATGCGGGCCAGGGCGTAAGGCACCGGCTCACCATTTATCAACAGAATACGTTTGTCGCCGTCTTTGATTGCCGGCAAATACTTTTGCGCCATGACCGAACGTTTTCCATGTTCTGACAGCGTTTCGACGATAACTGAGAAATTAGGATCGCCCTGATTGATGCGAAATATCGACGCACCACCCATGCCATCAAGCGGTTTAAGAATAATATCGCCATGCGTTTGCTGGAAATCTTTTATCAGATGTTTCTGGCGTGTCACCAGAGTGGGAGGACAGCATTGCGGAAACCAGGCGGTAAAGAGTTTTTCATTGGCATCACGCAGGCTTTGTGGATCATTGATAATAAGCACGCCATTAGCCTGAGCTTGTTCCAGCAAATAAGTGCTGTAGATATATTCCATATCAAATGGCGGATCTTTACGCATCAATATGGCTTCTACATCAGTGATGGGTCGAGTGACTTTTTCACCCAGTTCAAACCAGTGCTGCGGGTCATCAAACACGCGAAGACTGCGCATTTCAGCAAAAACTTTTCCCTCAGATAGAAAAAGGTCTTGCTGTTCCATATATAAAATCTGCCAGTCTCGCTGCTGCGCGGCTAGCATCATCGCAAGACTACTGTCTTTTTTGGTATTAATCCGATCGATCGGATCCATAACGATGCCAATGGTTCGTTGCATAGTCACTCTCATGATTGCCTGACTCAGGTGGTGAATTGTACCTGAATGGTGACAATGGAGTGGCGAGGAAAATGTGTGCTTAGGCTTTCTCGTATCAGATTTATCTGCTGTCGACCTCTACAGTCAGCTCTGTATTCGCTATAATCCCGTATGTTTTGACTTTGGATTGTGAAATCGAGCTAATGACTAAGACAGCGGTGATGAAGGCGGAAACGCCAAGAACCTTTCAGGAACTGATCCTCAGGCTGCAACAGTACTGGGCTGAGCAGGGCTGTGTGCTTCTCCAACCTTACGATATGGAAGTCGGTGCAGGGACATTCCATCCAGCGACATTTTTGCGCGCGATTGGCCCTGAACCATGGAGTGCTGCTTATGTTCAGCCTTCACGTCGTCCGACCGATGGTCGCTATGGCGAAAACCCAAATCGTCTCCAACACTATTACCAGTTTCAGGTCGTTTTAAAACCGTCACCTATCAACATTCAGGAACTCTATTTAGGCTCTCTGGAAATGCTGGGGCTGGATACTGCTATTCATGATGTGCGTTTTGTCGAAGATAACTGGGAATCACCGACCCTCGGTGCATGGGGGCTTGGTTGGGAAGTATGGTTGAACGGTATGGAAGTCACACAGTTCACCTATTTCCAACAGGTGGGGGGACTCGAATGTCGACCCGTCACCGGTGAAATTACCTACGGTCTGGAACGTATAGCCATGTACCTGCAAGGTGTGAGCAGTGTCTATGACTTAATCTGGGCTGATGGTCCTATGGGTAAAGTCACTTATGGTGACGTGTTCCACCAAAACGAAGTCGAAATGTCGACTTACAACTTCGAACATGCCGATGTGGACAGTTTATTCACCACATTCGATACCTGTGAACGCGAAAGTCAGCGCATGATAGAAGCAGGTTTACCTCTGCCTGCCTATGAGTTGGTACTAAAAGCGTCACACACATTTAATTTACTAGATGCAAGAAAAGCCATTTCCGTGACAGAAAGACAGCGATTTATCCTCCGTGTCCGTACTTTGGCCAGAGCCGTTGCTCAGGCGTATTACGACAGACGTGAGTCATTAGGTTTCCCAATGGTTCAGTCAGCAGATAAGGAGGTGCAATCATGAGTCAGGCATATCAGGATCTGCTTATCGAATTAGGTACAGAAGAATTACCACCAAAAGCATTGCTGAAATTAAGTCAGGCGTTTCAACAGGGTGTTGAGCAGGGGCTAAAAAGTGCTGAGTTAAGCTTTGATGTAATTCGTGCCTACGCGACCCCAAGACGTTTGGCCTTGGTGATTTCGAAGTTACAAACCCAGCAAGACGATTTAACAGTAGAACGCCGTGGACCGGCTGTGACGGCGGCATTTGACGAAGATGGTAACCCGACCAAAGCGCTACAAGGCTTTGCTCGCTCTTGTGGTGTGGATGTCGATGATTTAGAAACCATGCAGACGGATAAAGGCGCGTGGCTAATTTTTAAACAACAACAAAAAGGCGCTGAAACCGCCAGTTTGCTGCCAGAGATTATTCAACAATCACTCAACGCTTTACCGATTCCCAAGCGTATGCGTTGGGGAGACTTGCCTGGCGAGTTTGTCCGGCCTGTGCATTGGTTGGTGGTATTGCTGGGCGATGATGTCGTTCCCGTCAATTTGTTAGGGTTGAATTCAGACCGCTTCACGGTCGGTCACCGTTTCCACCATCCACAGCCTATCCGAATTAGTACACCGATGACTTATGCGCCACAACTGGAAAGCGAAGGTCACGTAATGGTCGACTATGAAGCCAGAAAACAGGCGATTCACGGACAAGTCAATGAATTGGCGGCCAGCCTCGGTGGTGATGCTGTGATTAATCCGGATCTGCTCGATGAAGTGACGGGATTAGTGGAATGGCCAGTAGCTCTGGCAGGTAACTTTGACCCGCGTTTTCTGGAATTACCCGCTGAAGCGTTGATTTCTTCAATGGAAGGTCATCAGAAATATTTTGCTGTACGGGCGAAAAACGGTGATTTATTACCGCATTTCATCACCATCTGTAATATCGCCAGTCAGGATCCGGCACAAGTGATTGCTGGCAATGAACGTGTGATTTTGCCGCGCTTGAGCGATGCCGCGTTTTTCTGGGAAACCGATCGTAAATTGCCACTGGCACAACGTCAGGAACAATTAAAAACCATCGTGTTCCAGAATAAGCTTGGAACGGTTTATGACAAGTCTCAGCGTGTTGCAGCCATAGCCGCCAGTATTGCCCAGCAGATGGGAAGTGAGGCTCAATTAGCAGAGCGTGCTGCGTTATTAGCCAAATGTGATCTTGTTACAGAGATGGTTGGTGAATTCCCAGAGCTACAGGGCATTATGGGCCGTTATTACGCGCAATTGGATGGTGAGCATGCCGATGTCGCTGAAGCGCTGGATGAGCAATATCGTCCACGTTTTGCCGGTGATGATTTGCCTCAAACGGCTAGCGGTATTGCTGTCAGTCTGGCTGAAAAGTTGGATACCATAGTGGGATTGTTTGGTATTGGGCAGCCACCTTCAGGTGTGAAAGACCCGTTTGCTTTACGCCGGGCTGCTTTAGGTGTGCTGCGGATTATTATCGAAAATCAGTTATCGCTTGATCTGTCTCGTTTAGTCACAGAAGCGGCAAATAACTTTGTTGATATCCTGACTGAAGATGAGGTGACAACGCAGGTTATGCAGTATTTTTACGACCGTTTGCGTGGTTATGTTATCGATCAAGGCGCTAAAGCCGATGAGTACGAGTCAGTGCTGGCAGTATCACCAACGCAACCTCTGGACTTTATGCAGAGAATGAAGGCGGTGGCTGAATTTAGAAAACTGGAACAAGCTGAGTCTCTGGCCGCCGGTAATAAACGTATTGGTAATATCTTACGTAAAAATGAGGCTGAGCAGGAAGGCTTGAGTGTTGATACAAACTTATTAGCCGAACCTGCCGAAAAAGCATTGGCCGATCAGGTTGTGGCTGCACAACATGCGTTGAAACCACTCTATTCAGCTTCTGATTATGCGGGTGTTTTAAATTATCTCGCCGGCATGCGTGAAACCATCGATGCTTTTTTTGAGCAAGTCATGGTAATGTCTGATGACGAGGCAGTAAGAAACAATCGCTTAGCCTTACTCAATCAAACCCGGGCACTATTTCTGGGCGTTGCCGATATTTCCTGCTTGCAGGAGTAACAGGAGCAATTATGTCGCTGATTATTCTGGACCGAGATGGCGTCATTAATCATGATTCGGATGATTTTATAAAAAATCCGGCAGAATGGGAGCCGATTGAAGGCAGCCTCGAAGCGATTGCTCGCTTAAATTATGCGGGATACCGGGTGGTGGTGATTACCAATCAGTCGGGTATCGCGCGTGGTTTATTTGATGTGGAAACCTTAAATCGTATTCATAGCAAAATGCGTCGGATGCTGGCTCAGGTCGGCGGCAAAATTGAGGCGATCATGTTTTGTCCTCATGGTCCGGAAGATGACTGTCAGTGTCGTAAACCTCAGAACGGTTCGTTTGTGGATTTAGCTCATCGTTTACGAGTGAATCTGGAAAATGTGCCTGCAGTGGGGGATTCCTTACGTGATATTCAGGCAGCGATGTTGTCACAAGCCCGACCTATCTTGGTCAAAACCGGCAAAGGTGAACGAACCCTGGCTGCAGGCATTCCGGATGGTGTTGAGGTTTATGAAGATTTGGCGAGTGTCGCCACGGCCCTATTAGAACGCAAACTGCAATGATCTATATTCGCTCCACTATTTTCTTTATTTTTCATACTGTTACAGCCGTATTGTTTTCCTGTTTAGGCGTTCTGTTATGGCCATTACCGTTTAAATGGCGTTATGCCGTGGTCAGCCAGTGGGCGAAATCCAATATCTGGCTATTGGACAAAATTTGTCAGGTAAAGCTTGAGGTCGAAGGTCGCCAAAATATAGGCGATGAGCCCGCTGTGATTATTTGTAAACATCAATCCTCATGGGAAACGCTGGCATTACAGGCTGTTTTTCCGCCTCAGGTGTGGGTATTGAAACGTGAATTATTCTGGATTCCGTTTTTTGGTTGGGGGCTAGCTTCTCTAAACCCTATTGCTATAGACCGCAAAGCTGGGAGAAAAGCGCTGAATCAAGTGATAGAACAAGGCTTGGATCGGTTAAGCTCTGGTGCCTGGGTGGTTATTTTTCCTGAAGGCACAAGAATAGCGAAAGGTTATATTGGTCGCTTTGGTATTGGCGGTGCCAGACTTGCAAAAGAAACCGGATATCCTGTTATTCCGGTGTGTCATGATGCCGGTAAATCATGGCCTAAACATGGGTTTTTGAAATACCCCGGTGTGATAAAAATGACGATAGGCAAAAAGATGGCTACTGATAGCCTCTCTGCAGCCGAGTTAAATCAACAGTTGTTTGACTGGATGGAACTGCAACAGACCAAACTGGAAGGGAAGAAACCGATGCTTCTGGATAAAAAGAAAGAACAATAAGGTGGCGACTGTGGCGAGAGCAGAAGGCATTTTACGAGTACTAATTATTGATAGTTCTTTGACGGATGCAGACGTGATTGTCAATGTGCTGCGTAGTGCTGGTCATGCTGTGCGGGCGACAAGGGAAGATAAGCCTGCCGCGATTGAAAAATTGTTATCAGCCCAGAATTGGGAACTCATCTTATGCCGCGAGCATGTCGCTGATGTCCAGCCGATGGATATCCTCAATCTGATTCAACATTTAGATAAAGATTTGCCTTGTATCATCATTACCGATGATAAAACACATGAAGCTGACTATTTCACAACAAACGCGAAAGATATTGTGTTGTTTGAGGATAAACAGCGCCTGCAATTTGTGATTAATCGTGAGATTGATAACCTTTTCATAAGACGTCTGGCACGACGTAATGAACGAGCGCTCAGAGAGAGTGAGAAGCGCTCCAAAACGCTTTTAGATAGCTCCAGAGATGCTGTCGCTTATATGCATGAAGGAATGCATATTTATGTTAACCAGGCCTACTTAAACTTATTTGGTTATCACGAATCTGAGGATGTTGCCGGATTACCTATTCTGGATTTATTTAGTGCAGATGATCATCCTAAGTTTAAAGCCGTGTTCAGGCAATTTACGGAACAACCTGATGCGCCCCCGGTAACCCTCATGGGTAATGGTCTTACAGCTGAGGGTGTTACGTTTAAAGCAGAAATTCAGTTCAGTCATGCCCGGGTAGAAGGCGAGGATTGCACACAGGTTGTAATTCGTGATGATACGGTAATCAATGAGCAAACAGCGCCTGTGGTCACGCTTATTGATGAGCATGATCAGCTCACCGGCTTATACAACCGTAGCCGCTTTATTGATGAGTTGGAAAAAACGGTTCGTCGTGCTGCTGAGGGTGAAGGTGATGCACAGCTTTTATATCTGACATTGGATGACTTTTTATCCATTAAAGAAAAAGTAGGATTAGGTACCAGTGAAGTTATTCTAAAAAGTGTCTCTGACTTGTTACAGAATAATCTTGCTGAACATGAAGTTATTGGTCATTACGGTGACCAGGTATTTACGATAATTGTTCCTCATCATGATGACGCCTATATTGATGAGCGAGCTGAATCTTTCCGCAGAACTATTGATGATTATGTGTCGCATGTGGCGGGTAAAACGATTGATTTACACTGTAGTGTTGGTATCGCCCGAATCAATGAAAGTCAGCTAACGGCTGAGGCTGTATTGGAAAATGCAGATAGAGCGGCGATGAAAGCACAGCATGCGGGTGGTAATCAGGTGATGCGTTTTCATGCTCAAAGCAGTGAAATTGAACAACAGTCCAGCGAAGTCTGGCACAAACAGCTGCAAACAGCACTGCAGGAAGATAAGTTCACTTTGTTTTATCAACCTATTGTGAGTTTACATGGCGAAGAACAGGAATTTTATGAGGTCTTGCTCCGACTTCAGGTGAATGATGAATTTATTGCTGCGGATAAATTTATTCATCATGCCGTTCAGTTAAAAATGATGACGGAAATTGATAAATGGGTAATTCGAAGTGCGTTAAAGGCATTAACCATTCATCGTCAACGGTTTCCTAAAACACGCTTCTTTATCAAGTTATCTGAACAAAGTCTGCATGAAGAAGCTTTTGTTGATTGGTTGTCTGCGTCATTATCCGCTCAACAGCTGACAGCTCGGTCTCTCATTTTTGAAGTAAGTGAGACAATGGCGATTGATAATGTTGAGCAAGTGAGTCATGTTATCGAGCGTTTACAGAGTTTAGGCTGTGAGTTTGGTCTGGAACATTTCGGCTCCGGCATCGATTTCTCCAATAGTCTGAAAGCGTTTAATGTCGATTATTTAAAGATCAACGGCACGTTTGTCGAAAATATGGCACATGATGCTGAAAATCAGGCGGCTGTTAAAGCGATTATTGAGATGACAAAAGAAGCGGGTAAACGCTCGATCGCTGAGTTTGTATCTGATGCTAATAGTCTAGCTCTATTGTGGCGTTTAGGCGTAGATTATGCCCAAGGCTATTATATTCATGAACCGTCAGCAGAGATGAACTATAACTTTGAAGATGATGAGCTTTAACGTAAAAAAAGCCGGGCTTGCCCGGCTTTTTTATTGATCATTATCGGTTTCCACGTAAGGCGTTGATGCGCTCTTCTAACGGTGGATGCGTCATAAATAATGCTGACAGACCGCCGCCTTTGCCTCCGGAGATGCCCATAGCGTGAAGCTGATCAGGTAATGGTTCGGTTGATGTGCCTGCTAAGCGTTGCAGTGCGGCCACCATCTTGGGAGCGCCGACCAGACTGGCAGCACCGGCATCAGCTCTGAATTCACGCTGACGGCTGAACCACATCACGATGATACTCGCCAGAATACCAAGCACTAGCTCGGCAATAATTGAAGTGATCCAGAATGCCGGGCCATGGCCACGTTCTACCTTAAATACGGTTCTATCGACGAGATGACCAATGACGCGAGATAAAACAATAACAAAGGTGTTCACGACACCCTGAATTAAGGCCATTGTCACCATATCCCCGTTAGCGATATGGCTTACCTCATGAGCCAGTACGGCTTCTACTTCATCCTGAGTCATGGATTGCATAAGACCTGTGCTTACGGCAACAAGTGCATTATTTTTGTTCGCACCGGTTGCGAAGGCATTCGGTTGTGGAGAGTTGTAGATAGCGACTTCTGGCATACCAATATTCGCTTGTTGTGCTAAGCGTTTAACGGTATTGACCAGCCAGCGTTCGGTGTCATTTTTAGGTTGCTCAATGACCTGGGCGCCTGTCAGATGTTTAGCTGTCCATTTTGAGATAAGCAGCGAAATGATCGAGCCACTGAAACCAATAACGGCTGCATAGATAATCAAGGCATTCATATCAAGGCCTGCACCTTGCTCATCCAATAGACTGTCAATGCCCAGCAATCTCATTGTAATGCTTAATACGGCGAGTACAGCTATATTAGTGCCAAGAAAAAGTAATATGCGTTTCATGCATTCAATCCTGTCTTAATGAGTCATGGTTAATATGGGTAGAGTCCCTGCTATTTTCAAGCAGGATAAAGACAATTTTTCACTATCTCAGTTTCCAGTTGATGACGAATATTCTGGCACGCATGTTCGAACTCAGTATCGATGACTAATGTACAGATAGGTTGACCTGAATGAATCATCTGCTGGTCAGAAGGAATATCGTGAGCCTGAGGTGGCCAGTTTGCTTTTTCACGAACACGATAATTTTTATCAGCAAACAAGTAAGATAATGTTCGTATGCTATGTTTTTGTATGTCTTGATAAGCTAGATTATCTGCCTGGGTGCTCATACAAGCCTGAATATGTCTGCGTAAAATATCACCTGAGTTGGAATAGAGTTCTGCTGAGGCAGATAGCCTTGGATTCAATTCAAGAATGTAGATATTGTCTGCCTCATCGATTAGAAAATCGAGACTGCCAAACCCTTTAAAACCCGTTGCTGTAATCAGTTGCTGTAACGCTGTGCTTACTTTTTGTTGTGAAGATGGATTGAGAGCAATCTGGTTAGTAAGCTGTTGTAAGGTGAAGGTGTGTTTGTCATGAATCTGTTCATTAAAACCAAGGACTGAAGCAGCCTTTCCATCAGCAATAAAGCTTACTGAAGCAGATTTACCTTCGATATATTCCTGGAAAATCACCTGTTCATCAGAGTAAAGATTGGAGTGTTTAATATGTGTTCCCCCACAACTCTTCATATCCTTACTGAGCCAGCGCCTTTTATTTTTGTCTGGAGGGCTGATGAGGTGAGTTTCAGGATAAGGAATACCTAGTCTGTCGAGTAATGGAAAAAACTGATCAGCTGAGCGTAGTTGTTCAAAAGTATGGAAGGTATTGCCTAATGGTTGAATATGAGGGGGTAACTGTTCCAGAACAGGGTAAAAACGTTCGATTCCAGCGCCACAAATCAACATACACGGCTGCTGTTGGCTCAGAGAATCAAGCGATGAGAGCAAGGAGGCTATTGTGAGTTTATCTAACGAAGGTAAGCGAAGTAATCGATCGGAAACGCGCTGGGTATCTGTATCTGCAAAACAGTCCGCAACCCAGGTCTGGTAACCGAGTTGGGCCGCGGACTGTGCAATAAATCGAGCAGTTTGCGCAAATATGAGTAAAGGTAACTGCTCTTGTGGCATAGCCTGACTGTGTTAAACCAGTTTACGCGCACCTTCAAAAGCATTACGAAAATCAAGATATACAGGTTTTTCTGATTCTAGGGTTTCTCTCAGTAAAGCTTGCTGTAATTTGTATTTGACATCACCAATAGCCAAGGCTCCAATCCCTACTGCATCAGGTGAATTCGTAGCATGAGCCAGAGGTGCACCAAAGTCCATTAATTTAACACCTTCAATACCCAGAGGTGAAACCGCGTTTACATCACCAGCGACTTTGAGTTTTGTCGCATCACGAAGTACAGAAGCATTCAACACTTGAACACCGGCTTTTGCCGCACAGAAAACGATATCTGCATCAGATAATAGACGAGCCTTGTCAGCATCAGATGCTGCCGTTGTTCCACGTAAATCTACGCCATAACGTTTTTTAGCTTCTGCTGCAAATTCAAGTGCTGTATCAATAGAAAAGTGATCAACAATCGCTGTTTCAGCGCCTTGGAGTGCAGCAATGACTGCTGTGGCAATACCTACTGGACCTGTTCCACCAAATACAACAGCTTTAGCACCTTTTAACTCTTGCTGAAATTTGCTTTTTAGTTCACGTTCGACACAAGCAACTAAAGCTGCTGCGGTGGTAAATGCACCACTTGGGTCAGCAAATACCGAAATTTCAAATGGAGGTACCATCGATTTTTTGGCTGAATCCAGCATGTCCATGGCTAATCCGATATCACGGCCACCAATGAACATTCCTGTTTTTTTCACGCCAGAAGGGCCACGGGAAAAGATAGCGTCTTGAGTTAATCCTGCGACTTCACTCAACTCAACGTGCGAGTATGGAATGAGTACATCATAACCAGCGTCTAACGCCATGTTAATGTCAAAAGGGCTGTTATGCTTCATTGGATTGAGCATGTGAATAATCGAACGTTTGGACATAATTAATCCTTATAATAAAATCAAATTACGGCTGGAGTTGTGATAATAGCCACACTTACATAGAGGATTCAATAACTGCACCATGATTATCAGCAGATGTCTGAATAAAGATGGGTGCGTTACCATACGAAAAAGCGGTTTTGGCAAACTGAGTAAGATGCTCGATTAATTGTTTTGCCTTAGCCTCATTTTCGACAAAGATACAGCCAGTTGGTCCCCATGAGCTCTGTGCTACTCCTGAATGGCCTAATCTTTGTGCTTCTAATAAGCAAGATTCAACTCGCTTGCTGGTATATCTTCCACCCTGTGCTTTTGCAAAATGGTCACCAATTAAAGCTTGAATATCGGTGACTGCTTTGCCAAAGTCATCACAAGACTTCTCTATGAGTGCAGGTAACAAACACATCAATGTCAAATGGCTAATTAATCGTGCATTTTCTTGGGGGAAAATAGGTAATTCATGGAAAGCTTGTACCTCGGCAGTGCCATGTATACCTTGGTGATGAGGATCCATAACCAATACTATTTTCCAGTCTGCCGGATAATCTATATGAGCCAGAATAGGAGGTACAGTCTGGTTTGGTTTTAATCCACCATCAATGACAAAACCACCATGGTCAAACGTAGCAATGCCGATACCTGAGCGTTTCCCCCTACCTAGCTGCTTTGCGATAGAAGGTGTGGAGATTGATATACCATGAAATTTGGCAAGGGCCGTACCCACAGTTAAGGCCAGTTGTGTCCCAGACCCCAGACCTGAGTGCTCAGGAATGGTTTGTTTTACACAAATATTGATGCATCGGTTTGCGGAAGGAATCTGACTACCGATACTTTCATAAAAACGTTCGCAAATTTGTCTGATTTTCAGTTTCAAATTATCCGTTAAGTCTTCACCTTGAATAAGGAAGTTCTCAGCGGGAGATATTTGAATGATGGTGTGATGGCTATTGATCGCCACGCCGATACTACCGAACTTGCGACCAATTTCAGCATTTAAATCAAGAAATCCCAGATGGAGCCTAGCCGGAGCCTGAACGGTAACAGATGACATTGCCGTCAGGCTTTCAGCTTCAGCAGTTTGTTGTTTCACTGTTCGTTATCAATCTTGCAGGCAATGTCGTAAATAGTGGTTTCATCCAAAAAGGCATCATTACTTTCAAAAAGTGAAGCGATAGCGCCACGGTGGACTTTCATTTTGAAGTTACCAATTGCGATAGCGCCGTAGTAACGCATGCCATTTTTCTCTGTGCCATTATCCATCACTTCCATACCTGCCACACCGAGGGGAGGTACAGCGTTAACATCTGCAACAACTTCAATGGAGTTATTGTTTTCCAGTGCCATTTCCGGGACAACACATACACCAGCCGGGCCGGCAGCAATCACAACATGAGCATCAGATAAGACACGTTTAACAGCTTCATCACTGCGTGTTTCACCTGGAAGAACCTCAACACCGTAATGTTCTTTCATTTCCTTGACGGTCGCTTTACTTCTTTCCATGCTGCGGCACGTTAAAGTCACTTGTTTTGCACCTTCTCTGAGCATATAAAGTGCAGTACGTTGGCCAACAGGGCCTGAACCTAAAATAACAACGTTTTTATCTTTCACATCGTAATCTGTCAGGACTTTTCGGGCGATAGCCGCGGCAGTGGTATTTGAGCCGTTAGGATCAAGCATAACCGATACGCTGACTGGACCAAAAAACGCTTTTTTAACTGCTTTACCAACCAGATCGCTGGCAGGGACATTTGAGCCACCGATGAAAATCGCGCTATTTTTTAAGTTTTTACCGCCACGAGTAAAAATCATGCCGTGAACATGTGGTGTGACATTGTCACGTGTCGCGCCGCCATGAGCAATAATGTTATCGACTCCAGCATCATAAGCCACTGCTTGGTCGAAGGTGCTGGCAACTGGATCGGTATCCAAGTGCAATAACAATTTTTTCATTTGGCTATCTCCCGCCTGTATTAATAGTGTCTGAATGAATAAGAAATTCTACCTGATGTTGCTCTTGTGTGAAAATAAAGCGTTTTTCGTCTATCTGTGATGGCGGAAGATGGTGAACAATTCATGTAATATGTCTACCTAATTCTGTATCAAAATCAGGATATGTGGAACTAAATACTATAAGGCTGAGTCACAACTCATCCAAACAGATGAATAATAATTTATAGGAGAGAACGAATGAAGATTGCTGGAGCTGCTACGTTGTTTGCTACAGGTTTGGCGTTACTGCCAACAATGGCAATGTCCAATGATTTTTCTACGGTAACCCGTGTACATTTTGTGATGGATTGTATGGAAGCTAATCCTAAAATGAATGTTTATGAAGGTGTTCATAAGTGTTCTTGTGTCGCGGATAAAATGGCAGAAGCCTTTTCCGAAAAAGAGTTTGAAGATATTAGTGCTGGCTTTATGTACAAGAACCTTCCTGCTGATAAAGGGGCGGAGTTCAGAGACGACAAAGGCATTAAGAAAGGTTTAAAACTTTTCGAACAAGTGAATGAAACAGCTTATAAAGAGTGTCGTATTCACAATTAATAAATGTTTAAATAAAAAAGGCCGCTTAAGCGGCCTTTTTTATTTGTGGTTCGGTTAAATGTCTTTTTCTATTTCAAACTCTTCTGATTGAGTATCACGTACCTTCGCTTCTAATTTTCCATGCTCTTCGGGTGTGAATGTGAATCGGAGACTTGGGTCTTCACTGATAGATATTCCAGCATCAACACTTATTAATGGTTGACCGTTATAGCTGATATCAATTTTATCCACATAATGTGCCGGTATATATTTACGTGCCTTTTGATCAAATTGTAGTCCGTTATAGTTGGGATGACTGACGATCATCTGCGCCTGAACCGGTTCACCGATGGTTGGTTGACGCATTCTTAGCTGCATTTTGCCTAAACGTGCTAATGCTGCGGCGGCATCTTTTCCAGCAGGAGCACTACAGCCACCAGAGGCTTTCACAAAGCGCGACACCATATATAAACTGCCGTCGTTCATTTCGGCGACAGCGCGAACATAGGTATATTGATCAACTCGCATTCGAGTTGATAAATCCACGCTTCCTAAGTTAGGTGAAAGATGGAACTTTGCCGAGTAAGGCATCGGGTTATTATCAATAAATACGTATATGTTTTCTATGTAGTTATCTTTTGTTTGTGGTTTTAATGATTTTATCGTAATTGGAACAATGGCTGCGTCTTCAGCACGTTTTGGTGCTTCCAAAACTAATACATCATTTGCATCATCTTGTATTGTTTTATCGCCAAAGTAAGTTTGTTTAAGCGTAGGCCATACGGGTTCTTCCGGTGTAGCTGCCATGATCGAGTTACTTATAAGTAAGGCCAAACCCAATAGTGTTATTGCTGATAATCGACTAAACATTTTTCTCTCCCAAATAAGTCGTTATAGTTATTGTAAGATTTTTGAGAAGTTATGTATGGGAAAAGTTCCTTGTTCTGCTTGTGTTCGCTGATATCACGAAATTACTTGGTTAAAACTAGATATCTTTGTTTCCAAAAAAGCACTAGGGCACAGTGACTCTGTAAATATTCGTCCATTGATCTGAATCGCGATATACAGGCGTTCAACTGGTACAATATCGGCCTTTATTGAATCAATCCAGTTGAGAGTTTCTAACATGACTATACGTACCCGTTTTGCACCAAGTCCAACAGGTTATCTACATGTTGGTGGGGCGAGAACAGCCTTGTTTTCCTGGCTTTACGCCCGTAAACATGGTGGTCAATTTGTACTTCGCATTGAAGATACCGATCTTGAACGTTCGACGGCTGAATCTGTACAAGCGATTCTCGATGGTATGTCCTGGTTGGGGCTCGATTATGATGAAGGGCCTTTTTATCAAACTCAACGTTTCGATCGTTATAAAGAAATCATTCAGCAGCTGATGGATCAAGGTGATGCTTATTATTGCTATTGTTCTAAAGATGAATTGGAAGATATGCGTGAAAAGCAACGCGCCAACAAAGAAAAGCCTCGCTATGACGGGCGTTGCAGACATTTAACAGCACCTAAACCTGGCATTGACCCTGTTATTCGTTTCAAAAATCCAACATCCGGCAGTGTTGTGGTGAAAGATATGATTAGAGGTGATGTCGAATTTAAAAATGCTGAGCTGGATGATTTGATTATTGCACGTCCTGATGGCACCCCCACGTATAACTTAACTGTCGTTGTCGACGATATGGATATGCAGATGACCCATGTAATACGTGGTGACGATCATCTCAATAATTCACCCAGACAAATTAATATCTTCAACGCTCTTGGTGCTGAACCACCGAAGTTTGCTCATGTGCCGATGATCCTTGGTGATGATGGTGCCAGATTGTCAAAACGCCACGGCGCGGTAGGTGTCATGAGTTATCGCGATCAAGGTTATCTACCAGAAGCATTATTAAACTATTTAGTGAGACTGGGTTGGTCACATGGTGATCAGGAAGTGTTTTCAATACAAGAAATGATCGAGTTTTTTGATATTGAGGATGTTAATAGAGCAGCTTCTAGTTTTAATACTGAGAAGCTACTGTGGTTGAACCAGCAATATATCAAAAATAGTCCTGCATCCCATATTGCAAAACATTTGGCTTGGCATATGGAGCAACGGTCAGTCGACTTGTCTGCAGGACCTACGCTTGAGCAAATTGCTGAGCTCTATCAGGAACGTGCAAAAACGCTTGTCGAAATGGCTGATAGCAGTATTTTCTTCTATGAAAAAGTCAGCAGCTATGATGAGAAGGCAGCAAAGAAAAACCTGAACCAGACTAGCTTACCTTTGTTGCAAGATATGAAAACACGCTTATCACAAATTACAGATTGGCTTGCTGAACCCATCCATACAGAAATAAAAGTCTGTGCCGAAAAGCATGAAGTAGGTATGGGAAAAGTTGCCCAGCCAATCAGGGTGGCTATCACAGGAAATACAGTGTCACCTTCCTTGGATGTGACACTCGAATTACTGGGTCGTGAGCGCACATTGGAAGCAATCGAACTAGCTATTGACTGGATTCTTAATCAGGACTAAAACAGGACTAAAAACCTGTACCAAGTAAAAAAGATATAAATTTCATCCACTTATGCTTTCGGGAAAAAATTCCCGAAAGTTATAAGTAAAATATCATAAAAAAGATGGGAAATATGCTTGACTAACGTTTTCTTCAAGATTATTGTTGCCCTACGCATGAGGTTCAACACTGAACAATTTTCGTGTCGTATATAACTAGAAAGCAATAAAGAGGAAAACTTTATGAAGCTGAAAACTTTATCAATCGCAATGATGACATTAGCTGTTCCAGGTCTGGCAGTAGCTGATGAATTATTGGAAATGCAAAAAGATGAAAACAACTGGGTTATGCCAGCAGGTAACTATGCGAATACACGTTACTCTGAATTAACACAAATCAACAAAGACAATGTCAAAGATTTAAACATGGCATGGTCTTTCTCAACCGGTGTTTTGCGTGGTCACGAAGGTAACGCTTTGGTTATCGACGGTACTATGTACGTTCACACACCATTTCCAAACATCGTTTATGCGTTGGACTTAAACAACGACGGTGCGATCAAATGGAAATATGAACCCAAACAAAACTACGATGAAACAGTACCTGTTATGTGCTGTGACACGGTTAACCGTGGTTTAAGCTATGGCGATGGAAAAATCTTCCTGAACCAAGCGGATACAACATTAGTTGCTCTGAATGCCGCTGATGGTAGCGTAGTTTGGTCTGACAAACGTGATGATCCAAAACGTGGTGCGACCAGCACTGCAGCAGCTCACGTATTCAAAGATAAAGTCATCGTCGGTATTTCAGGTGGTGAGTTTGGTGTACGTGGTTACGTTCAAGCCTATGACTTAGATGGTAACGTTAAATACAAAGCGTACAGCACGGGTCCTGATGAAGAAATGTTAGTTGATCCAAGCAAAACCATGTCTATGCTGAAACCAGTTGGCAAAGATTCATCTTTGAAAACCTGGCAAGGTGACCAATGGAAAATTGGTGGTGGTACAACATGGGGTTGGTATTCATACGATCCTGATCTGAACATGTTCTACTACGGTAACGGTAACCCATCAACTTGGAACCCGGTTCAACGTCCTGGTGACAACAAATGGTCAATGTCTCTATGGGGTCGTGACTTAGACACTGGTATGGCGAAATGGGTTTACCAAATGACACCATACGATGAGTGGGATTATGATGGTGTTAACGAAGTTGTACTTGTTGATCAAAAACTGCAAGGCAAAATGCGTAAAACCGCTGTCCACTTTGACCGTAACGGTTTTGGTTACACCATG